>CBDUNQ010000064.1:0-8872 GCA_965368625.1 uncultured Gammaproteobacteria bacterium | reverse complement strand
ATCTGAGCCAGGATCAAACTCTTCAGTTCAATCACAATAGTTGCTTATGGCAACCAATCTTGGCTCGACATTACACATTAAAACTTTGGAATTTCTTGAGTTAATGCTTCACGTCGAATGTTTGATTGCAAGGCAATCATCGACGCAAGCACCCACACAAATTACCTAATCTTGATTGTTAAAGAGCAAGCCAACTTCTGGTCGGCTGAGACAGACCATTGTACCTGATCCACCCCTATCGTCAACAACTTTGGTTGACGCTCTCATCGGTTGGCGGCTGGTTTTGCTGGCCGTGCCCCGGTGAGGAAGGGCGCATTATACGTGGCCTTTTGAGTCCGTCAACCACTTTCGTCATAAAAATGAAAAAAACTTTCGGGCTACTATAACTAATTGTTTTTTAATTTAAATTTTACGGCAGACGAACGATGCAAAAGGCTGGGCACATGACAAAGTACGCCACTTCCGGAAAAGCGCCCGTAGCCAGCGCCGCCCACTACTCCCGGCCAGTTGACGACTCTGGCGCATTCACTCTACTTCGCTATATATAGTACGCCCGTCACAGGCCACAAAAAGGCGGGGATAATTCAACCCGGGATATGGCTATCGATCACTTTCCTCACCAGAAAGCCGAACGCAGGACACTGATTCCCAGCGGCTGTTCTATGCAGCAGTTTCCGGCTACTGCATTCAGATTCCACGCGCAGCCCGATACGTTTGGGCACGCGCCACCACACCATTCGAAGACTATTGCAGGAGATTTACGGAGTCGAGCTTTGCTGCGGCGAGACATTGAGGACCAGCCAGTACATGCCCAGCTGGCGTACCGCTTCGGTAAACTGGGTGAAATCCACCGGCTTGCGGATATAGCTGTTGGCGCCCAGGTCATAGCCTGCCAGGATATCGCGCTGCTCATTGGAAGAGGTGAGAATCACCACCGGGAGGCGGCGGGTGGACGGCTCCGAGCGTAAGGCTTTCAACACTTCCAGACCATCCACCTTGGGAAGCTTGAGATCCAGCAATACCAGTTCAGGCTGAATCTGGGGGTCTCGATCGGCATATTTTCCACGGCAAAAGAGATAATCCAGCGCTTCCGCCCCATCCCTCGCCACCACTACTTCATTAATAATGTTGTTTTTTTTCAAGGCCCGCAGGGTAAGCGCTTCATCATCGGGATTATCTTCGATCAGCAATATCACTTTATTAGCCATACTACCCGGCACCTCGTTTACCCCGATCCACTGTCATTATTGTGTGCAGTACACAAAGCGTTGCGTACCCTGATAATACTGAGGATAGCACAGCCCATTACGGTAACAGTAGCTCCGATACCACACCATGATTACACAAGTGCTATCTGTGCATATGCCCGTGATTCTGTAAGGGTGCCAACAACCCTAGCGGTGCGACCCGCTTCCCAGGGTAAACAGAAATACAGCCCCTTTACCCTTTTGCGCCTCAACCCATACCCGCCCACGGTGGCGACTGATAATTCGCTCCACAGTAGCCAGCCCGATGCCGTTTCCTTCGAATTCTCCCAATGCATGCAGTCGATGGAACGGCTTGAATAAGTTAGCCGCATACTTCATCTCAAAGCCCACGCCATTATCTTCAACAAAATAGGCGCTAACACCATCCACCAATCGGCTGCCGAAGCGAATGACGGCATGGTCATTGGCCCTTGTGAATTTACAGGCATTTTCCAGCAGATTGGCCAGTACAATCCGCATCAGACCGGCATCCCCTTTAACCCACATCTCCGGCTCATTTACAAATTCAATGGAACGTTGCGGGCTCTGTTCGCACAGGTCTGCCATTATCTGCTCAGCGAGTGCACTGAGATTGACATTCTCATGACTGAGGGCCTGGCGTGTGACCCCCGCCAATTGGAGCAAATCATCGATAAGGCAAGCCATGCGTGCGCTGGCGGCCTGCATACGTTGCAAATACCCGGTGGCGGCTTCATCCAGCCTGTCGGCATAGTCATCCAATAGAAACTGACTATACCCGTTGATTGCCCGCAGGGGGCTGCGTAAGTCATGCGAAACCGAATAACTGAATGCCTCCAGCTCCCGATTACTGGTTTCCAGACTGGCCGTTCTCACTGCCACCAGTTCTTCCAGGTGGTCACGATGAACACGCAATTCCCGCTCCAGTGCACGCCGCTCACTCAAATCATGAATTCCGGTAAGCAAGCCCTGTTTACCGCCCCTGGAATCGGCGATAACCCGTGAAGTAATCTCAATGGGAATAGCAAATGGATTGGCCGCATCCTCAACTTCCAGAACAATCGATCTATCACGCAGGTAGGCCGCATCCTCAAATCCACCTTCCCGGCAACTTCCGTGAAATACATCTTTCGCACGACCACGCATCACATCATCGGATGTAACTCCGAAAAACTCCAGCAGCGCGCGATTGGCCTGTAAAATCGTACCGTTTTCGTCGCTCACATAAACAGGATCAACGAAAAACTCCATGGCTCTCTGCCACTGCAATTCCGCTTCTTGAAGCCTTTTGGCAAGCTCTTCACTTTCTCTCATTATCGCTTTTAGGCTGGTAATATCCCGGCCTTCAGGAACCATGAGTATCACTTCACCCTGCTCATCCATGATAGGGGAGAGGGAAAAGTCCACATCAATCACTTGACCATTGTCACTGGCGTGCTGCACTTCGATGCGTACAAATTTCCCTTTTTTTGCCTCGTGCACTGCCGCTTTTAAATTTTCTTTTTTCTCATCCGTTTCCCACCACGGCGTGTCCCAGAAAAACTTTCCGATCACATCTTCATTTTTTGCCGCAATAAAATCCAGCGAGGTTTGGTTTGCCTCCAACAAACGTCCATCGGCATCGAGCAACCCGATAAACTGAAACATGGAATTGAATATGGCGTTAAATCGTACTTCACGTTCTTGAAGACGCACGTGCGCCGCCTCCACATCCTGCGCCATACGATCGAAAGACTGACCCACCTGACTCAGCTCATCCGCCCCCTTCATGCCGGTACGCAAATGATAGTCGCCCGCTGCAAACCTGCGGGTGACATCCAGTATTCGATGTAAACGGCGGGTAATCAGTAAATTCAGCAAGGTGGCGAGTAACACGGAAAAAAGCACCAGTCCACCGGTAATCAATGCCATCCTGTTACGCAGGTCATCTGCCACCTGCTCCATGGCTACCGAAAGATCCATACAAACCAGCAAAGCCCCAATGCGCTCTGGCCGGATACCCGTGGACTTCCAATTCAGTACCACCGGGTAGATACCGGACACACACTGCTCTGCGGGTAGTGTTGTCACCATACCGCGCATGCTGCTTAGAACGAGTTTTCGATTTTCCAGAATCCGTGTCTGCGTCGTGACATCCAGCGACTGGAGAACATCTTCAATTTCCTGGTTTCGCTCACCCATGTGAATGGAAGCAAGTACGCGCCCCTCTTCGTCCACCAACATGGCCAGCTTTACCCGCAGATCTTCACCAAAAGAGGTCACTTCCTGCTCGATCTGCGCCAGGTCGTTGTTCTTGAAAAGGTAGGCCAGTGTGCCCTGCATTCTCGCCAAGGTAGAAGCCATTTCCTGGCTGAGATTCTCTTCAATCCGCGTCTGTGTACCATACAGGCTGTGCACGTAAAGCAGGCCACCCTGTAACAGGGCCAGAATACATACCAGAAGCGGGATCAAGAGACTGAGAGGAAGCTTCATTTTTCCAACCCTCGATCAGTCTCTCATTACAACAATGGGGCTACAAATAAATCGCTTGCCTGTACCGTAGGCTTTAGCAGTTTTTTTCGCTCCATGAAATCGATCAAGCGCAGGGTGGTAACCTGGACTGGTGGGGGCTGGCTGCCATCATAGGCAAGCATCTTCAGATTTTCTTCCCGGCCTGGAAGCAGCAATCCCTGATAGGAAGCGAGCACATCCTTCGGGCTTAATGCGAGACGTTTTGCCATTATGGCCGCAGCTTCATCAGACTTATCCGCAAAAAACTCCAGCGCCTGAAACCAGCCATTCAACAGAGCACGCACGCTATCGCTACGAGACTCCAGCACAGAGTCACGCACCACCAGCACATCCAGAATTTCACCCGGGATCTGCTTACTATCGAATAAAGGCCTGCCTCCACGACTCAACAAACGACTGCGTACCGGATCAAAAGTGACCACGGCTTCCACTGAGCCATCCAGAAAGCGAGCCTCATGCTCATTGACATCCATTGGGATAATCCGCAGATCACTCACATACATCTGGTGCAATTCCAGCGCGCGCGCAAGTACGTAGGAACCCAGGGCGGTATTTTCAACACCTACGCGCTTACCCCGTAAATCCTGCATGGTTTGTATATCACCCTGCGCAATAATGGCATCTCCTCCTGCTGATGCATCCATTACCAGAACGATACGCGGAGCAAACCCATCCTGTGCCAGCAACAACACTTCATCCAGGGTCAATGCAGCCACATCAATGGTTTCATTTCTGAATGCACGGATTACCTGGGTAGCCGATGCATATTCCACCAGATGAGCATTTTCCCTGGTAAGAAATCCCAGCTCGCGGGCAAGATAAAGGGGTTCGTACCCGGGCCAGACATTGGTACCGATACGCAAGGGGGGCTGTATCGGTTCACTGCAGCCCAGGAGAAATAAAACCAGCACCAGACCCTGTAAAAAGCAGAGAATCCGCCGCATTATTTTTTCCTCAATGGAAGATTTTTCCTACGCATGAATTGACGGAAACCGCATCAAACACACCACTGTGGATTTGAGCATAGTACGCATGCGGGCAAAGGGTTTATCCATTTATATGGAGTTGTACTAGCTATTGCGATCCCAGGCTATGGTTGCTTGATCCCGCAAGCTTTATTGTAACAATGTTGCTACAATTCACATGTCGCTACAGCACCCTTAACTGAATACTGAAAAATCTTTCCATGGTGTTTTTCAACCCATGGTGGCGCGGAAAGCATCCTTACCCGGCTAAGGTGTCACTTCCACACGTGCAAAACGGCGTTTACCCACCTGAAAAACCGCCCTGGCACCAATCTCGATTTGCAATGCCGGATCGGACACCTTTTCCCCATCGATCTTTACGGCACCCTGCTTGATCATGCGTAAGGATTCCGAGGTACTGGACGTAAGGTCGGCCAACTTCAGCAGGTTTGCCAGGGGCAGACTAGTCCCGCCAGCAGCCACCTTTTTTTCCTCTATATCTTCCGGCATGGCGCCTTTCTGAAAGCGGGCAATGAAGGCTTCCCGTGCCGCCTTTCCCTGAGCGTCCCCGTGAAAGCGCGCCACGATTTCTTCGCCCAGGTGAAATTTGATATCACGGGGATTTGCCCCGGCCGCTACCGACTTCTTGAATGCTTCCACTTCCTGCAGCGGCCGAAAACTCAACAACTCAAAATATCGCCACATCAATTCGTCGGAAATGGACATCAACTTGCCAAACATGTCTTCGGGCTGATCATCGATGCCGATATAATTGCCCAGGGATTTGGACATTTTCTGCACCCCATCCAGGCCCTCGAGGATAGGCATGGTAAGCACCACTTGAGGGACTTGCCCAAACTGCTTTTGTAATTCACGCCCTACGAGTAAATTGAATTTCTGATCGGTTCCACCCAGTTCCACATCGGCCTTCATGGCCACCGAGTCATAGCCCTGAATCAAGGGGTACAGGAATTCATGAATAGCAATGGGTTGCCCGGCACTATAGCGCTTGCTGAAATCATCCCTTTCCAGCATACGCGCCACCGTGTGTTTGGCGGCCAGTTGAATCAATTCCGCGGGTGACATGGCATTCATCCAGCTGGAATTGAACATCACCAGGGTTTTTTCCGGATCCAGTATCTTGAAGATCTGCTCTTCATAGGTCTTGGCATTTTCGATTACATCGTCGCGACTCAAGGGCTTGCGGGTAACATTTTTCCCGGTTGGATCACCGATCATGCCGGTGAAATCGCCGATCAGAAACATGACTTCGTGCCCCAGATCCTGAAATTGGCGCAGTTTATTGATGAGTACCGTGTGCCCCAGGTGCAGATCCGGCGCAGTGGGATCAAACCCCGCCTTTATTCGCAGCGGGCGCCCCAACTTGAGCTTTTCCACCAGCTCACTGTGCACCAATATCTCATCACTGCCACGGGTAATGATTTCCAGGGCATTTTCTACCGACATAACCGTTTGCTCCACGCGTTTGAGGCCTGTCCGGCCCCCCGATCTGTGACCACCATCACAAAAAAGTCTAAAGGTTACCACAGCAAGGTGCCGTTACTGTTTACATAGTCGGCCAATATCCTTGGCCTGGAACTTTTTTCACTCTGGCAGATCAGTGAAATATTCCTGAAATGCCAGTTGATTTTACGCACCGGCAAATGTAACGTATGTGCGACGTTTTATAAGGAAATTCCGTGGATTATCAAAACCTCATCAACCGCGATCTGCGAGACGGCCTGGAACAGCCCGGCCCCCGTTCGCGACGCCCCCTGTGGTTTGGTCTTGCGGCAATCCCCATTGTAATCACTTCGTTTTTCAGTTTTGCCAGCGTGACCAAGGCGCCCAAAAACCCGGCGACGGTCACCGCTGAAGCCTCCAGCCGGTCTTTGGCCATACCCGGGCAGGACCTGTCTGAGCATCCACCCCGGCTCGCCCTGATTCCGGCCGCCGATGCGGGAAAGGAAACCACCCTGGCCATGGCGGCCGTGGACCACGAAACGCCCCCGGCCTCCACCCCCTCGGATCCCGGCTGGTCATCGGTAACGGTGCAGCGGGGCGATAGCCTGGCACGTATTTTTTCCCGGGAATCCCTGGGCTCGCGCACCCTACATGAAATCATGAGCCTGGGCGGAGCCACCAAAAATCTAACGCGCATTCATCCGGGCGACACCCTTGAATACCGTCGTGACCCGAATCAGGGTTTGCTTGCCCTGCGCTACAAGCTGGATCAGCTCAGCGAAATCCTCATCACCCGCGAAGAAGATGGCTTTGCGGTGGAATCCATTCACCATGTGCCGGAACGGCGCCTGTCCCATGCCGTAGCTACCATCGAAAGCTCCCTGTTCCTGGCCGCCCAGAAAGCAGGCCTGAGCGACAACCTGACCATGGAGCTGGCGGGCATCTTTGGCTATGACATTGATTTCGTGCTGGATATTCGCGCTGGCGACCAGTTTTCCGTGCTCTATGAAGAGCTCTATCTGGATGGGGAACCCATAGGCAAGAGCCGGATTCTGGCGGCTGATTTCACCACCCAGGGCCAAAAGCATCAGGCGGTGCGCTACACCGATGCCAGCGACAATACGGATTTCTACACTCCGGACGGCAAAAGCCTGCGCAAGGCCTTTACCCGTACGCCCGTATCCTTTTCCCGCATCAGCTCTCGCTTCAGCCTGGGGCGCAAACACCCGGTCCTGAATAAGATTCGGGCGCATAAAGGGGTCGATTATGCCGCCTCCACCGGCACCCCCATCATGGCCACCGGTTCCGGCAAGGTCATTCATGTGGGGACCAAGGGAGGCTATGGCCGCACCGTCATCCTCAAGCATGGCCAGCAGTACACCACGCTCTATGCCCATATGAGCCGCTATGCCAAAGGATTGCGCACCGGTGACCGGGTAAAACAGGGGCAGGTGATCGGCTATATCGGTAGCAGTGGTCTGGCCACCGGCCCCCATCTCCACTATGAATTCCGTGTCAACGGGGCGCACCGCAACCCATTGACCGTTAAACTGCCCGATGCCGCACCCATCAGCCCCAAATTCAAGGAAGACTTTACCGCAACGGCGGAAACACTGATGGCACAACTGGAAACCCGCAAGCAATTGGCGTTGGCCCAGATACAACCCCAGGCACGCCCACAGATCCAACCCTGACTTCGTCTTTCCACCCTGACCAAGGCCAGTGCCATGACGGAGTACTACATTGGCTTGATGTCCGGCACCAGCATGGATGGCATTGATGCCGTGGTGATGGATGCCGGTTGCCAGCCACCTGCGACACTCGCCTATTTGCACCACCCCTACCCCACCGCCCTGCGGAAGATCCTTTGGCCACCCTGGAGGATTATGGGCGCCTGGATAGTGAAATGGGTGTGCAATTTGCCCGCGCCGCCCTCGATGTACTGGACCAGGTACGCTTGCCCAATACCCAGATCCGGGCGATCGGCAGCCATGGTCAAACCATCCGCCATCGCCCTGAAGGTCCTTACCCTTTCAGCCTGCAGATCGGCGACCCCAACCGCATTGCGGCACTTACCGGTATCACCACCGTAGCCGATTTCCGGCGCCGTGACCTGGCGCTCGGTGGCCAGGGGGCGCCACTGGTACCGGCCTTTCATGGCGCCTGCCTGCGGGACACCCGGGAATCGCGCGTCATCCTGAATCTGGGCGGCATGGCCAATATCACCCTGCTGCCAGGTAACGCCGATCACTCCATCGGCGGCTACGACACGGGTCCTGCCAATGTATTGCTGGATGCCTGGTGCCAACGCCACCACTCCACGCCCCTGGATGCGGGTGGTGAATGGGCCGCTACCGGCAAGGTACACCCGGGCTTGCTGGAGCGGCTATTGGCGCATGAATACTTTGCACAATTGCCCCCCAAAAGCACCGGACGTGAAGACTTCCACTTGGGCTGGCTGGAGCAGCTGCTCAAGCAGCTGCCGGAAACACCCAAGGCGGAAGATGTACAGGCAACACTGGCCTGTTTGACTGCACGCAGTGTGGCCGATGCCATTCGGCTTTCCGCCCAGGGGTATGACCGCGTTCTGGTCTGCGGTGGCGGGGTGCATAACACCCACCTGCTGCAACAACTGGCGCGGGAATTACCCGATCTGCCCATAGAATCCACGGCAGACTATGGCCTCGACCCCGACCGGGTGGAAGC
>CBDUNQ010000063.1:0-8889 GCA_965368625.1 uncultured Gammaproteobacteria bacterium | reverse complement strand
AAAACAGCTGTTCAATAAGCCCTTTAAAAATGGCAAGACCTTTGCCAGCTGTTTCAAGAACGAAGGCATTGGTATCAAGCAGGATTACCCCTACTTTGATGCCAAAACCGGCCAGGTGAAAACCATTGAAATGGAAATCAATGAATGCCTGGTCAGCAATGGCGAAAAGCCTCTGGGCTATCAAAAGGGTAAAATCGCGGATATCTCTGCCTATATGGCCTATACCTCCCGAGGTAACAAGGTCAATGTACAGATCCCCAATGATTCCCGGGCCATTGCCGCCTATGAGCGTGGCAAGAATCATTTCTATGCCAAACGCGGCCAACTCAATATGTCCTGCGCCGACTGTCATCAGTGGAATGCGGGTAACCAGGTTCGTGCCGATCTTCTCAGCCCGGCCCTGGGACATACCACCCACTTCCCGGTCTACCGCTCCAAGTGGGGTGGCATGGGTACCCTGCACCGGCGCTACGGAGGTTGTAACAAGCAGGTTCGCGCCAAGCCTTACAAGCCTCAAAGCGAAGAGTACCGGGCGCTGGAGTATTTCCATACCTACATGAGTAATGGCCTGGAGATCAATGGCCCTGGCGCACGCAAGTAGCCAGAATACATGAAGTACCCACAGACCCGGCTTGTTCTGCAATCCGGGTCTGTTGTTTTCGCGGTCAGTGGAGTCCGCCAGCTGCCCTAGCAGAACCGGTCTATGATTGTACGGTTATTGATCGGAATAGAACGCTGGTATCGAGCGTCCATTCTGGAGTCAACATGCATACTCTCACTCTGGCCCGAAGTAGCGGTAATTTTGGAGAACCGAAATGAGTATTTCCCGTCGAGAATTTCTGCAGATGCTTGCCGTAGCCAGTGCGGCCGGCGTCAGCCTGTCGAATCGGGCCATGGCCGGTACCGGCAAACCATCCAGTCTCTACGACATTCCGAAATTTGGCAATGTATCGGTACTGCACTACACCGACTGCCATGCTCAATTACTACCCATCTGGTTTCGCGAACCCAGCATCAACCTGGGAGTAGCCGCCATGAAGGGGCAACCACCACACCTGGTGGGTGAAGCCTTTCTGAAAAAATACGGTATCCAGCCAGGCTCACCCGAGGCCCATGCCTTCACCTATCTTGGCTTCACCGAAGCCGCACGCACCTATGGCAAAGTAGGTGGCTTCGCCCACTTGAGTACCCTGGTGAAGAAAATCCGCGCACAGCGGCCAGACGCCCTGTTACTGGATGGCGGGGATACCTGGCAGGGCTCCGCCACCTCCTTGTGGACCAACGCACAGGATATGGTGGATGCACAGCTGCTGCTGGGCGTGGACATCATGACCGCCCACTGGGAAATGACCTTTGGCGCCGACCGGGTAACCGAAGTCATCGAAAATGACTTCAAGGATAAAATCGATTTCGTTGCTCAAAACATCAAGGATAACGACTGGGGTGAGCAGGTATTCAAGCCCTATGTCATCCGCGAACAAAATGGCATCCCCACCGCTGTAATCGGCCAGGCATTCCCCTATACCCCCATCGCCAACCCGCGTTTCATGGTTCCGGACTGGAGCTTTGGTATTCGCGATGAAAACATGCAGGCCATGGTGGATCAGGCACGCGATGAAGGTGCCGAAGTGGTCATCCTGCTATCTCATAATGGCATGGATGTGGATTTGAAAATGGCTTCCCGGGTAACCGGCATCGACGCCATCATGGGTGGCCATACCCATGACGCAATACCGGCCCCGGTAATCGTTTCCAATGCTGGTGGAAAGACCCTGGTGACCAATGCCGGTTCCAACAGCAAGTTCCTGTCAGTACTTGACCTGGAAGTGAAAAACGGCAAAGTGCGGGATTACCGCTACCACCTGTTACCGGTCTTCTCCAATCTGCTGGAAGCCGACGCGGAGATGGACAGCTATATTCAAAAAGTTCGCGCACCCTACCAGAAACAACTCGATGAAAAGCTCGCGGTAACCGATGACCTCCTGTACCGGCGCGGAAATTTCAACGGTACTTTTGACCAGTTGATCTGCGATGCCATGATGGAAGTTCAGGGCGCCCAGATCGCCTTTTCCCCGGGCTTCCGCTGGGGGGTAAGCGTCATGCCGGGTGAAGCCATCACCATGGAGCACGTAATGACTCAGACGGCCATTACCTATCCCACGGTTACGCTGAATAATCTCTCTGGCGCCCGCATCAAGGAAATACTGGAAGATGTTGCCGACAATCTCTTCAATGAAGACCCCTACTATCAGCAGGGTGGCGACATGGTGCGGGTAGGTGGCCTCAAATACAGCATTGACCCCAGCGCCGCCATTGGCAAGCGGATTTCCGATCTGGAACTGGATGGCAAGCCCATTTCCGCCAGCAAGGAATACTCGGTGGCCGGCTGGGCCAGTGTCGCTCAACCCCTGGATGGCCGCCCCATCTGGGATGTGGTTGCCGAGTATCTGCGGGATGTCAAAACGGTGCGCATCAGCAACCTCAATGAACCGGTAATCAAAGGTATGAAAAACAACCCGGGAATCGGTTACAGCTGACAGCCCCCTGATTCGGGCATGACACGGATCATGCCCGGATCACCCTCCCCTTCATCATCCCGAAGCAATCCGTTACAACAGCTCTGGAGCCTCATACCCCGTACTGCTGCAATCACTGCCAACGGGGGTTTCTCCCGGCCATCGGGGAGCTAGCCATGGGGATTTATACGGAACTTCAGCGAATCACCCACACAGCACAATACATAATGGCTATGGCGGCGAAGTAATGGACAGGAGGAATGACCAGAGGGATTGAAAGCGATAATGGTGGGTCGTGCAGGATTCGAACCTGCGACCAATTGGTTAAAAGCCAACTGCTCTACCAGCTGAGCTAACGACCCTGAAATCGAGCCGGCAATAATACCGAATCAGCAGGAAATGGCAACCCTTCGGAAGGGAAGACGGCAGCCGCCTGGAAAGCGGTTGGCAGGCTGCTGATTACAGCCTGCCAGAGGACTTGTGAGCCTACATGGCTTCCAGGCGACGCATCCCCTTGGGAAGCAGTCGCATGTCTACGAGAGAGGTCACCAGGGACTTGAAAAAGCTGGCTTCGGATTCATACAGCATTTTGTAGTACTGCATTTTCATGGTCAGTGCACTGCCAAAGATGATGGCGCCAAAGGTGATAAAGGAACCCATGGCCAGGGTGGATATCCCGGTGACACCCTGCCCGATGGTGCAGCCCATGGATAGCACACCGCCGATCCCCATGAGTACGGCTCCGATGATATGGGTGATGAAATCCTTTACAGAGGAAAACCACTCGATACGAAAGCGCCGGAAGACCACAGCATACAGCAGGGATCCTGCAATCACGCCCGCCACGGAAACCACACCGAAACTGATTAACAGCATATTGGTGGGATCCATGGCATAGGCCACGGTTTCGCCCATGGGATTGATGAAGGTGAAGGATTGGGCTCCCACGCTCACCGGCTTATTGTCCAGCCATTCCACTTCCTCCACCCACTGCTGGCCCAGGTTGGCGGCGGTCACATACCAGCCGGCGATTACCCCCGCGCCGATTCCCAGGCCTCCCAGTATATTGTCGAGGCTGCGGAAGGATTCCCAACGGAAAATAAGCACCAGCACCAGCACCGCCAGCACCCCACCCACCCAGGTACGCACCTGGGCCGCCTCACTACCGATACCCAGACTGCTGAGCACCGTGCCCAGATCCTGATAACGGATACCCGATGTGGTCAAATCCACGGTGGTGGCCTGTACCCAGGGATGGAAGAAATTGGCATAGAAGTTGGTTTTCGTCATGAGGTAGGCAAAGATCCCCGCCACAACCAGAACGAATACGGACTTGATATTGCCGCCGCCTATGCGCACCAGGGTCTTGTTGCCACAACCACTGGCGAAGGTCATGCCGATGCCAAACAGCGTTCCGCCTACCAGATAGCGTAGCCAGGCAAAACTACCGGTGCGGTAGGGGGGGAGGGTTTTATCCACGCTGGCATAGGACAGGGATTCGAGGACCAGAACCCCCACTAGGGCCACGACAATGGCCAGCAGCCAGGCTCCCAGGCGCCCCTTGTCTCCCATGTTCACCCAATCGGATACCGCACCCATGGTGCAAAAATTGGTTTTATTGGCAACGGCACCCATGAGTGCTGCAATGCCGAAAACCGACCATAAAACCGTTTGTGAAATGGTTAATTCCATGGGTACTCCATCTGCTTGTCGTAACGTAAATTGTAGCTGCCCTAGTGGGTGGCGTCATTCCGATAACGGGTTACATCCGCCACGCCGGCGGCGGCGAAACCCGCTGCCCGTAACCGGCAGGAATCGCATCGCCCACATGCGCGCCCCTGTTCATCGGCGGCATAACAGGAAACCGTATCTTCAAAGGCCACGCCCAGGCGGCTCCCCGTCAGAATGATTTCTGCCTTGCTCATTTCAATGAGGGGGGCATGAATCCGAAACTGCCCGCCTTCAACCCCGACACGGGTCGCTAGATTGGCAAGACGCTCAAAAGCGGCAATATATTCCGGCCGGCAATCCGGATAACCGGAATAATCCACGGCATTGACCCCAACGAAGATATCCCAGGCCTCCAACACTTCGGCCCAACCCAGGGCCAGGGAGAGAAATACGGTATTGCGGGCCGGTACATAGGTAATGGGAATGCCTTCACTGGGAGTTTGCGGCACATCGATACGCTCATCGGTCAACGCCGAGCCGCCAATTTCCCGCATATCCAGGTGGATAATGTTGTGGGCAGCCACCTGGAAGGTTTTCGCCACGCGCCGTGCCGCCTCCAGCTCCGAGTGATGACGCTGCCCATAATCCAGGCTCATGGCGTAGAGCTCATACCCCTGCTCCCGGGCAAGGGCAAGACAGGTAGCCGAATCCAGGCCACCGGAAAGGAGTACGATTGCTTTTTTTCTACTCATGCGCCTTGCACCGGTCAGCGACCCGGGGCATCTCCCCACAGGTATTTATGCAACTGTAATTGAAATCGGACGGGCAGACGGTCTTCCAGCATCCACTGGGCCAGCACAGCCGGATCCATTTGACCGTGACAGGGAGAAAACAGCAGCTCACAGCGTTCCACCAGGCCATGTTCCTGCAACTGTGTGCAACACCAGTCATAATCTTCGCGGTTTGCGATCACAAACTTGAGCTGATCTTCCGGTCTTAAAAAAGCCAGATTTTCCAGACGGTTTCGTTCCATTTCTCCGGAGCTGGGCGTTTTCAGATCCATCACCTTGACGACCCGGGGATCCACTTGCTGAATGTCCATGGCACCACTGGTTTCCAGTGAAACTTCATAGCCGGCATCACATAGCCTGGTTAGCAGTGGCAGGCAGGATTTTTGCGCAAGGGGTTCTCCACCGGTTACCGTCACGTACCGGGGCATATAGTCGGCAACGGTAAGAAGCACCTGATCCAGCGTCAGTTTCCGCCCCCCCTGAAAAGCATATTCGGTATCGCAATAGGTGCAACGCAAGGGGCAACCCGTAAGACGGACGAACACCGTCGGCAGGCCTACGGTGCGCGTTTCACCCTGCAGAGAATAGAATATTTCCGTAATTCGCAAGACCGTTGCGGCGGCATCCTGCGACACGGGAAGAGAAACCGATGACATGCGGTAATAATACTACATGCACCGGGGAGGCGCCTGTTTATGGACAGGGAAGCGCAAATGCGCGCGCTCCGACACACCTGACATACTCGGACAGACCCGGTTAGCGGCCTTCTCCACTCATGCGTTCAAGCCGGTCCTTGGCAAGACGCGCTGCCGTAGCCTGGGGATAACGTGCCACCAGGGATTCCAACTCTTGCCGTGCTGCCTGCCAGTTCTGCTGTTCGTAGTAGATGAAGCCCCGCTTCAGCATGGCGTCCGCCACCTTGGAACTGTCGGGAAACTGCTCCACCACCTGGGAAAACTGCTGCAAGGCAGTAACAAAATCGCGGCTCACATAGTAGGCCTCACCCAGCCAATACTGGGCATTGGCGGAATAACGACTCTGTGGATACTGACTGCGAAACTGTCGAAATGCATCCGCGGCCTGAGGGTAGCGCCCCTCTTTGAGGAGATTCAGTGCGCCTTCGTATACGGACCGCTCCTGGGCTGGATCAGCACTGACCACAGGAGGCGGATTGGGCGATGAAGTCTCCGGGGTCAGGGTATCGCCACCGGTCTCGGTAGTGCTGGAATCCAGCACTGACCCCGACATGGCAGGCATAGCCCCCGCTTCCAGACGATGCAGTCGACGGTCCGTATCCTGGTACAGTTCCCGTTGCTGGCCCTTCAGCGTATTCAGCGTATTGGCCTGAACTTCCAGTTCACCACGCAACTGCTGCACCTCGCGTTGCAATTGATCTAAACGGGTGAGCATTTCCATCATGGAGCGGCTGTTCATCAGCCGTTCCATTTTTTCTACCCGCTGCACCAGCGCCGGATCATCGCGCCCCAGGGCGGTTCCTCCCATGGTGAGCAACAGACTCATCACAGAAGCCCCCAGTAATGCCTTGCGAACCTGCATATCACTGGCCTCCGTAGACCAGTTCCACACGACGATTCATACGCCAGGCGTATTCATCCTGACCTTCCATCGCCGGCCGCTCTTCACCATAACTGACCGTGGTGATCTGATGCGGTGCCACACCCTGCAATTCCAGTTGACGGCGTACCGCTTGTGCACGACGGTCGCCCAGGCCGATATTGTATTCCCGAGAACCCCGCTCATCGGCATGTCCTTCCAGGGTTACCGTCATGTCAGGATGACCCGCCAAAAACGCGGCATGGGCAGACAGCGTAGCCCGATCCGCTTCCGCCACCTGTATACTGTCCAACTCGAAATAAATAATTTTCTGCGACAATGGACTGGCAGGATCATTCAAGGCCTGCATATCCAGATTGCCATAGGCTTCGGCCCCCAGGGTTTCCACTTCATTCCCCAGCCCGGTCCCGCTACGGTCTTCAATGGCGACACCTTCACCGGAAACCCCCGAACCACCGGTACTGCTACAGGCAGCCACACTCAACAACACCAGTGCACCAAACCACATATTGCTCTGTTTCATCGCCCATTCCTCTTGATCAATAATAAAAAAACAAAAGCCTGATTACTGTACCGGAGCGGACCAGGCCGGCTCCCGTACTGCACCCTCGGTAAGCGACAAGCGCTGCCGAAAACGACCATCGGCGGATACCGCCGCCAATACGTCGCGATTACCCGTACGACTGGCATAAATCACCATACTACCATTGGGCGCAAAGCTGGGGGATTCATCCTGCCCCCCATCGGTAAGCACTCGCAGCAACCGGGTATCCAGGGTCAGCGTGGCGATATGGTAACCTCCTTTAGTCCCATGTACTAAGGCCAGACTGCGGCCATCGGGGGAATAATCCGCACCGGCATTGTAGCTACCCTCAAAAGTGATGCGCTCCACACGCCGGCTGCGCACATCCACTCGATAGATTTGCGGACTGCCACCGCGGTCTGAGGTGAAAACCAGGCTTTTACCATCCGGTGACCAGCAGGGTTCGGTATCAATTGCCGCATTATTGGTAATCCGCTCCAGACGGCTATCGGCCAGATTCAGAAGATAGATTTCCGGGTTACCATCCTGCGACAGGGTCAAGGCCAGACGACGCCCATCGGGTGACCAGCTGGGCGCCCCATTGATGCCATTGAATGCAGCAACCTTGCGGCGCTCACCACTATCAATGCGCTGCACATAGACCGCGGCGCGGCGGCCCTCAAAGGACACATAGGCCAACTGCCGACCATCCGCCGACCAGGCAGGCGACATCAATGGCTGCTGCGAGCGGAGAATGGTTTGGGGATTGTAGCCATCGGAATCGGCCACCTGCAGCACATAACGTTTACCCTCCGAGGTCTGCTGAGTGGACACATAGGCAATGCGTGTATCAAAGGCCCCGGGCTCACCGGTGAGTTTCTCATAAATCAGATCGCTGATGCGATGTGCCACGCGACGCAGATTGCCACGATTCGCCGGAATACTATAGCCAGCCAATTGCCGGCCGCGGAACACATCAAACAACTGAAACGCAACTTCGTGTTGATCTGCACCTGTTTGGCTAACTCTGCCAATCACCAGATCACTCATACCCATAACCTTCCAATCACCAAAACGCACTTCACTGGCTTCGTGGGGCCGTGCGATGAGGTCTTCTTCAGGCATTGGGGCAAAGCGGCCGCTACGGCGTAAATCCGCCGCCACGATGGCCGAAACATCTTCCGGAAGCCGTGAGCCCGGTGGAGTGGCGAAGGGGACAATGGCAATGGGTGACGCCCCTTCCATACCCTGGGTAATTTCAATGGTCAACACGGCTGCGGCCTTACCCGAAAGCATCAACACTACCATGCACGTCAAAAGGAATTGCCGTAACACTTTGCTTGCCATTCATTCAACTCCTGTTGGGATCGAATTCAAATTGAAATTCACGAAATGCCTCGAACAAGTAGGGCTCACTGGGCACCGGCAGTGGTGCCGCCTGAAACACAGCGCTTTCCACGGAACGGTCAAACACCGGATCGCCACTGCTGCGCACGATACGGACACTGATCACATCACCGCCGGGGATCAGTTTTACCAGCACGGTGCAGGACAAGCCCCGCCAGTTGGGCGGCAAACGCCAGTTGCGTCGCACCTTGTCCTTGATAAAAACCGAGTACCGATTGGCGGCTGCGGCTATTTCCCCCTGACGCTCCAGGGCCAGCTCCGCCTCGCGTTCCGCCCGCTGGATGGCTTCCTCTTCCGCCTTGCGTTTGGCTTCCTCTTCGGCCTTGCGTTTGGCTTCGGCGGCAGCCTTCTGTTTGGCTTCCTCTTCGGCCTTGCGTTTGGCTTCGGCGGCAGCCTTCTGTTTGGC
>CBDUNQ010000062.1:0-8995 GCA_965368625.1 uncultured Gammaproteobacteria bacterium | reverse complement strand
GATGAAGTACTGCATCAATTTCGCAGCGAATGTCACCGGCGTCGTAACCTGCTGCAAATGTTTCTTGAAATTCTCATTCAGGGAGCCTATGCCGATGGCGAGTTGCATGAGGAAGAGCGCCGCATCCTGTTGCACATCAGTGATCGCCTGGGTTTCAGCCGTCATGAATTCTCCCATCTTGAATTCCTGGTGGCCGGAGCCCATGGGCGGGGTGCCACTGGCCAGCCACAGACAGGGGACAGTGCGCTGCAGCAAGCCTATGCCGTACTGGATGTGGTTGCCGATGCCAGTGATGCCGAAGTGAAAAAGGCATACCGGCGCCTGATGAATCAGCATCATCCGGATAAGCTGGTATCCAAAGGATTACCCGAAGAAATGATTAAATTGGCCACGGAAAAAACCACAGAGATTCGGCAGGCCTATGAGACCATCCGTGCGGCACGAAAAAACAACAAATGAATCAGGGCTTACCCAGGTGATTAGCCTGCAGACTCCGAGCGGGCGGAATCTGCAGGCTTGGACAGCTGAAGGTCAGGGGGAAACCGGCGTGCGGCAACGGTTGATTGTGGCATTGAACCAGGGGTCGGTAGCTCCGCAGGCGGCCTGGTTATAAATCATCATGTGCGTCAAGTTTCCATTGCCATCACAGTTGCCGGCACTATCACAGTCGGTTTCAATAAAGCTGTCATACCCGTTGAGTGACTGGATGGCCGGTGGTTTGGTGTCCGCTCCCCACTGGAAGGGTGCAGTGACTTGTGCCGCCGTGGGTAATCCATAGTTGCCGCTAAGGGGGTCCCGCTCAAAGCCCGTGATGCGGGTGGCGGTGCCGTTGCCACCGGCCTGCAAGCCAAAGGATGTTTCCACGATATGGGTCTTTTGCGCATCGGCGCTATACACGGCCACCACATCCACATCGGCGTCCGCCAGGCTGGCATTGGTGACGATTTCCCCACCATGGGAATGAAAGGTGCCATAGTTATAGACAGATACCACCCTGCCACTGCTGACCCCGGCAGCCACCGTGGTGCGGATGGAGGAACCATAGAGTCGCACATCGCCCAGGCCGCCAAAGGATTCGATGCGGATGGTTTGCGACGGGGCTCTTGGGTTGAGGTTGCCGCGAACCACCTGCTCCATTTCACTACTGAAAAACCAGTGCTGTGCACAGCCCGCATACATGGCGGATGCGAGTGCGGTTTCAAAGCTGGTGTCGAACCAGCGGATTACCGGCTGGTTATTACCAAGGCAATAGTCAAAGGAATTCTGCGAAGCATTGTGTACGCGAATGTTGTGAAAAGTGGCGGGGCCTCCATCCACCCACCAGATGCCGATGGAAGCGTTACCGTTGATGGTCAGATCCTGGATGTTCATATCCCTGCAGTTGGCGGCGGAAAGGGCGGCGCCACGATAGTTGCTGCGATAGGATAAGATCGTTTTATCGCGACCCGCACCCCGCAAGGTGATGTTATGGGCGCCTTCGCAGCGAAAATCGAAAAACTCCCCCGGACCGGCCTCAATGAGCAATGGTGCGCTTGCCGGGTTGCGGATTTCGTTGATCCATTGCAGTAATGAGGCAACATTGTCGAAGCAGTTATCCAGATTGCCGCACTGGGTTTGCAGTCGCAGTTGCTGGCTGTCGGGAGCGGCGCTGTTGGCGCTGTAGGCAGGGTGGTTCCCCAATGCGGTAATGGCGAGCAGACTTGCGGTAAGGAGATTTTTCATGTGCATTCCTCCGTGAATGTCACTTGATTGTCAGGGTTCGGCCGTAACCCCGGTGCCCCGGGTTGAAGGGCGTTATTGGGGAGTGCGGCGTCTTCTACGCTACCTGAATTTGAGGGGAAGTAAACTGTCAGAGAACCGGCATAGGGTATCTGCCTGCAAGGCAGTGACCGTTACTCTATTGCCGGGAAGGGAGTCGAAATCGACGTGCTGGCTACAGGTAGCGGCCGCCGCTGCCAATGAGGATTACAATGAGGCCAAGGCTGAGATTGATGCCGATCATGCGGCGGATCTGGTTCAGCTGCAACGCGGCCGCCGGCCAGTCCTCAATGATGACATAATCGGCAAGGCGCTTGTATGGCGCGAAAAACAGGTGCATGAAGATAAGCATCATGATGATGCCCAATACCTGCATCAGGTGGATATGGATACCAGCGGAGGCAAAGCCGCCGAATACCATGAAAATCATGGCATAGCCACTGGCCAGGAGCAGGATCACGGCGAGCCATACCCAGGGGAAAAAACGTTTGAATACCCCCGACCACAGGGAAAGGCGCAAGGGTGGTTCCAGTAGCGAGGCGGCGGTGGGCCGCAGTGCCATATAGGCGAAGAACATGCCGCCCACCCACACAGTGGCGGCAACTACGTGCAAGCTAACGAGTATGGACATCAGGCTGGGCATGGATTCTCCACGGTACGTTCGTTTTTCCAGAGACTAGTGTAAGCCAGATCGGGATATAGGTCAGCTATGCCACCCGGCGGCTGACCGTTGCCGGTAACCGAGGCCCAATGATTGCCTTATGGCAGACAGATCATGATTGCGGATCCCCGGGCTTCTCAAAGGTAGTATGGAGCCAGCCGCGCAGCGTACGGATGAGTTCATCCTGCATGCCGGTAAAGAAGTGGTCGGCGCCTTCCAATGCCATCTGGCGATAGCGGATGCCCTTGGATTTACGGGCGGCTTGCTGACGTTTGGCGGCATTGGCGGCTACCTCTTCATCACGGCTGCCATAAAGATCCAATACCGGTAATTGCAGCTTTTCAAACTGGTCCGCCGCATTGAGCCGGGTATCGAGAGTGGAGGTGGGTGTACTGATGGCTACCAGGGCCTGTATGCGGTCACTGCCCGGTTGCACCAGAAATTGATTGCCCATGGCGGCTCCCAGGCTATGCCCTACCAGCACAATGGTTTCCATGCCTTGTTGCTGCAGGAAGCCGATGCCTGCCTGGATGCGGGGTGTGGCTTCGTCCAGTATCGCGAGGTAATCCTCTTCCCTGGCTTCATTGGCAAGGATGGGCATTTGCAGGGACAGAGTGGCCCATCCCAGTTCGGGCATTTCCACCCGCAGGGGCTCGATGACCTCGGGCCAATTGGGGTGTACGCCCATGCCATGCAGCAACAGGATGGCGCGATTGCCGGGGCCCTGGCTGGCTTCGGTATAAATGGCGAGAAATTCCTGGTCACCGGCCTTGAGGGTTTCGGCTTCACCGGTAAGCAGGCTATCCACGATCTGTTCCGACCAGCGATGCTCTTTTTCCAGGTCCGAGGCAGCGCTTGTGCGGAGCGGGGAGGATGCAATAAAAAATAACACTATCAACGAGATAAGTGACATCTTCATGGTTTGGGCGGGTTCCAATCAACAACGGGGCCGCCAGTATAGAATGGGATCGTCCCGAAGCGAAAGGCTGAAAATCCCCGTCGCATAGGGTACAGTGCGGCTCTTGCTGTCCCCTGGAAAGGCCCATCCATTCGGAGGAGCGGAGTCTGGAGGGATTCGGAAAAAACAAACTAAGAGGTTGAAATCATGGCGGATTTTGCAATTGCGCCCTCCATCCTGTCGGCTGATTTTGCACGTTTGGGCGAAGAGGTGGATAACGTACTCAAGTCAGGGGCGGATATCGTTCACTTTGATGTGATGGATAACCACTATGTGCCCAACCTTACCATTGGCCCGCTGGTGTGCGAGGCTCTGCGCAAGCATGGTGTGACGGCTCCCATCGATGTGCATCTGATGGTGAAACCGGTGGACCGGATCATTCCTGACTTTGCCGCCGCCGGCGCCAGTTATATCACCTTTCACCCGGAAGCGTCCGAGCACATTGACCGTACCCTGCAACTGATTCAGGCAGAGGGCTGTAAGTCCGGCCTGGTATTCAATCCGGCCACTTCCCTGGATGCCCTGAAATATGTCATCGATAAGGTGGATATGGTGCTGCTCATGTCGGTGAACCCCGGCTTTGGCGGACAGAGCTTCATTCCCGCCACACTGGATAAATTGCGCGAAGCGCGCAAGATCATCGATGCCTCCGGTCGGGATATTCGCCTGGAAATCGATGGTGGCGTAAAGGCGGACAATATTGCTGAGATTGCTGCGGCCGGCGCCGATACCTTCGTGTCCGGTTCCGGAATCTTTGGCAAGGTTTCCGATGCCGACCCCAACAAGTACGACAGCATCATCAAGAAGATGCGTGACGAACTCGCCAAGGTAAGCTGAACCCGGCCTGGCCGCTGGTCATGAGCAGTAATGGATCACCGGCCGGCTTTTCACTTTAGTGGTATTGTGGCCTCGGGATCAGTGTTTCTTTTATGGCACGCTTGATTGGCAGCAATCGCGCATGGTTCCTGCGAATCAATAGTTTCGGAGATGGAATGCAGCACCGGCGTGCTGAATAAAGAAGAATGTCAATAATGAAACCTGCAATGATCCTCATCGATGTGGATGGCACCCTGGTGGATAGCGTGCCTGATCTGGCTTTTTGTGTGGATGCCATGATGCAACAGCTTGCTATGCCACCACATGGTGAAGCCGAGGTGCGTAACTGGGTGGGCAATGGGGTAGAACGTCTGGTGCGCCGTGCGCTGGTGGGGCAGCTGGAGGGGGAGCCCGACGAAGCCCTGTTCCAACGGGCCTATCCGCTATTCCTTGATCTGTATGCGGAGAATACCTCGCAACGCAGTGTCCTGTACCCCGGAGTGATGGAAGGGCTGGACTATATGAAATCCGCTGGTTACCGTCTTGGTTGTGTCACCAATAAAGCGGCCCGGTTTACTCTGCCGCTATTGAAAGACCTGGGTGTGCATGATTTCTTTGAGATTATCATCAGTGGTGATACGCTGGCGCGCAAGAAGCCGGATCCCCTGCCACTGTTGCATGCAGCCGAATTTTTCGCGGTGGAACCGGCGCAGTCACTGATGATTGGTGACTCCGTCAGCGATGTGAAGGCCGCCCGGGCAGCCGGTTTTCACATTGTCTGTATGAGCTATGGGTATAATCATGGTGTCGATATCCGCGATGCTCAACCGGATGCTGTAATTGACACCATGACGGAAATACGCCCGTTACTGGAAGCCTAAGGCCCGCTATGTACAAGGTCCATGACATTACCTGCGAGATCCCGTCACAGCGATGGCGCCGCTAGTTGTTGCTAGTGCGTTTCGTTGCGCTTTGCGCTCGTTTGTTAGTTGATCTCGGTAAGGTGGTCTCATGGATGCTTCACAATTTCAGTCACTCGCGGAACAGGGGTATAACCGTATCCCGCTGAGCCGCACGGTCCTCGCGGATCTCGATACTCCCCTCAGCACCTATCTCAAACTGGCCGAAGGCCCTTACAGCTATCTGTTTGAATCGGTACAGGGTGGTGAAAAATGGGGGCGTTACTCCATCATCGGCTTGCCTTGCCGCACCGTATTGCGGGTATCGTCTCATCAGATACAGATTTACCAGGACGGTGCCTTGCTCCGTGAACAGCAGGTGGAAGACCCCCTGGCCTTCATCGAAGAGTACCAGCAGCAATTCCGGGTTCCGGAACTGCAAGGCTTGCCGCGTTTCACCGGGGGGCTGGTGGGGTATTTCGGTTATGACACGGTTCGCTACGTGGAGCAGAAGCTGGCTCACTCCAGCAAACAGGACCCCCTGGAAACCCCCGATATCCTGTTGATGGTTTCCGAGGAAGTGGTGGTCTTCGATAACCTCAGTGGTACCCTCCATGTTGTGGTGCAGGCTGATCCCTCCCTGCCCGATGCCCAGTCCCGGGCCGAGCAACGCCTGGATGACCTGGTGGCGCGATTGCGGCAGGAAATTCCCTCGCGGCGCAGGCTGCCCGCGGTAACGGTGGCGGAAGAGGATTTTGTTTCCGGCTTTACCCAGGAAGGCTTTGAAGCGGCGGTTCGGCGCTGTAAGGAATACATCGTGGAAGGCGATGTGATGCAGGTGGTGATTTCCCAGCGCATGACCATTCCTTTCCGTGCCCGGCCTCTGGATCTGTATCGTGCTTTACGCAACCTGAATCCATCGCCCTATATGTACTTTCTCGATTTGGACGAGTTTCATATTGTCGGATCCTCACCGGAAATCCTCACCCGCTGCGAAGACGGTGTGGTTACCGTGCGTCCCATTGCCGGTACCCGTCCAAGAGGCGGGAATGAAGCCCAGGACCTGGCATTGGAAGAGGAGTTGCTCGCGGATCCCAAGGAGCGCGCAGAGCATTTGATGCTCATTGACCTGGGGCGCAATGATGTGGGACGGGTGGCGCAAACCGGTTCCGTGGAATTAACGGAAACCATGGCCATAGAGCGCTACTCTCATGTGATGCATATCGTTTCCAATGTGGAAGGTAAACTCAAAAAAGACCTGTCTGCCATGGATGTGCTGCGTGCCACCTTTCCCGCCGGTACGGTCAGTGGTGCACCCAAAATCCGCGCTATGGAAATCATTGAAGAACTGGAACCGGTGAAGCGGGGTGTCTATGCCGGGGCTGTGGGCTATCTGGCCTGGAATGGCAATATGGATACCGCCATTGCCATTCGCACGGCCGTCATTCGGGATGGCACGCTGAGTATTCAGGCGGGTGCCGGCATCGTCCATGATTCGGTGCCGCGCAATGAATGGGATGAAACCATGAATAAGGGGCGGGCGATATTCCGTGCCGTGGCCCGTGCCGAAGCCGGGCTGGATGCCGGTGGCCGGGAGGGGAAATAGCATGTTGCTGATGATCGATAACTATGACTCCTTCACCTATAACCTGGTGCAGTATTTTGGCGAACTGGGTGTTGAGGTAAAGGTGGTGCGCAATGATTGTCTGCGAGTGGAAGACATCGGTGCCATGAAGCCGGATCAGTTGGTGATTTCACCGGGTCCCTGCACCCCCAATGAAGCCGGTGTTTCCGTGGCGGCCATCAAGGCCTATGCGGGCAAGATTCCCATCCTCGGCGTTTGTCTCGGGCATCAATCCATAGGCCAGGCTTTTGGTGGCCGCATCGTACATGCCGGCGCGATCATGCATGGCAAGACTTCCCTGATCCAGCATAAGGACGTGGGGGTATTCCGGGGTTTGGAAAACCCTCTGGAAGCGACCCGCTATCATTCCCTGGTGATTGAAAAGCAAAGCCTGCCCGAGTGTCTGGAAGTCACCGCATGGACCGAGTCAGAAGATGGTTCCATGGATGAAATCATGGGCGTCCGCCATCGTGAGCTGGCGGTGGAAGGGGTGCAGTTTCACCCGGAATCCATTCTCACCCAACATGGTCATGCCATGTTGCGTAATTTTCTTGAAAGGTGAGTGCCCGATGCAGGCGCTTGCTTCACATTACCCGCAAGGGCGTGTGCAGGCAGGCTGAATACGAATTACCACGATAACAACAGGAGCCCGGTTATGGATATGTCGCAGGCCATTGCAGCGGTAACGGAATTGAAAAACCTTTCGGCGGAAGAGATGGGGCAGGTGATGCACACCATCATGACCGGGCAGGCTACACCGGCTCAGATCGGGGGCTTTCTCATTGGCTTGCGCATGAAGGGGGAAACCGTGGACGAGATCGCGGCGGCTGCCCGAGTCATGCGCGCGCTGGCCAGTGGCGTGCAGGTCCGTGGTGATCATGTGGTGGATACCTGTGGCACCGGCGGCGATGGTGCCAGTACCTTCAATATCTCCACTGCCAGTGCCTTTGTCACTGCAGCGGCGGGCGGGCAGGTGGCCAAACACGGTAACCGCTCCGTCTCCAGTAGTTGCGGTAGCGCCGATGTGCTGGAAGCGGCGGGGGTGAACCTGGATCTCAGCCCGGAACAGGTGTCTGAGTGTGTTGCCCGGCTGGGAGTGGGTTTCCTGTTTGCCCCCAAACATCACAGTGCCATGAAACATGCCATTGGTCCCCGTAAGGAAATGGGGGTGCGCACCCTGTTCAATCTCCTGGGGCCCCTCACCAACCCGGCCGGTGCTCCCAATCAGGTATTGGGCGTATTCAGTGCCCACTGGGTGGAACCCCTGGCCAGGGTATTGCAGCAGTTGGGCAGTCGCCATGTGCTGGTGGTGCATGCCGAAGATGGTCTGGATGAAATCAGCATCGGTGCCGCCACCCAGGTGTCGGAACTGAATGACGGAAAAATCAGCAATTACCAGATTACCCCGGAGCAGTTCGGAATGAAGCGGGCGGATATTGCCGGCCTTGCAGTGCAGGATGCGACGCAAAGCCTGAACCTGATTCGGCAAGTGTTTGCCAACCAGGCGGGTGCGGCGCGAGATATTGTGGCCCTCAATGCCGGGGCGGCTATCTATGTGGCCGGTCTGGCACAAAGCCTGGCGGCTGGCGTGGACAAGGCCAATGGGGTCATCGCCAGTGGTGCGGCGCAGCAAAAACTGGATGAGCTGGTGCAGCTCAGCCAATCCATGAAGTAATTCGCGAGCCTTATAGATGAATTCATCAGCCCAACATCAGGATATTCTGCAAAAGATACTGTTACGAAAGCGCGAAGAGGTGGCCGAGCGTCAACAGCGGATTCCACTTGAGGAAATGCGACAGCAGGCGGCGGCTGCCGAACCGGTACGTGGTTTTCTGCAAGCCTTGCGGCAACGCGTGCAAGCCGGTGATGCCGGCGTGATCGCGGAAATCAAAAAGGCTTCTCCCAGCAAAGGGGTCATCCGTGCGGATTTCGACCCTCAGGCCATTGCCCGCAGTTATGCCCGTGGTGGTGCCAGCTGTCTTTCGGTGCTCACCGACATGGATTTTTTTCAGGGGGCCGATGCCTATCTGCAACAGGCGCGCAAGGCATGTGACTTGCCCGTATTGCGCAAGGACTTCGTCATTGATCCCTACCAGGTATATGAAGCCCGTGCCCTGGGGGCCGATTGCATTCTGTTGATTGTGGATGCCCTGAAAGACGAGCCCCTGCAATCCTTGTTGGCCCTGGCCATGGAGCTGGGCATGGATGCCCTGGTGGAAGTTCATGATGCACAGGAATTGATCCGTGCGCTGGCAACACCGGCGCCGCTGATCGGTATC
>CBDUNQ010000061.1:0-9014 GCA_965368625.1 uncultured Gammaproteobacteria bacterium | reverse complement strand
GCTGATCGTTACGCAGCCATAAATCGGTCCATTCCACAGCCTGGGCCGGTTGTGGCAGGGGCAGGCAGAGCAGAATCAGCACACCCCAGAGCCCACGCCGAAAGGCAAGGGCCGCCAGTGGCAACAGCAGCAGTATCAGCCAGGGGCCCTGCTCACGCCATTGATCGCTGTGCACACGGGTTGCTTTCGCGGCTTCTTCCATGTCCTGGCGGCGGCCCTCGTCAGCCAGCAGCAAACGTACGTCCTGATCATCGGCGCGGATGTCAGCATAGCGTCCCCCGCCTAGCTGCGCCCAGTGTTGCAGGGTGGCCCGGTGCAACCGGGGAATGACGATTTCCCCCTGGCGATCCTTGAGAAAACCGCCTTCGGCCAGGGTAATCGGGGCGCCCTCGGGGGTGCCTACCCCGAGGATGGAAAGGCGATACCCCCGCTTGCGCAGTTGGTGTATGGACGCTTCCAGGCCTTCATCCTGGAGTCCATCGGTTACCAGTAACACATGTCCCTGGCGGGCACCGGCCTGGGTAAGCAACGCCATGGCGCGCGCTTGGGCGCGCGCGCTGCGGCTACCCTGGGTGGGCATCAGTCCAGGTTCGAGGCCGCCCAGCTGGGCAATAATGGTATCCACATCATCGGTCAGTGGCGTGACGGTGAAGGCTTCGCCGGCATACACCAGAAGGGCCGTCTGTCCTCCCTTGCGTGCTTGCAGAATGTCGGTGATTTTCAAGGTGGCGCGGGTGAGGCGGTCGGGTTTCAGGTCAGCTGCCTGCATGGACCGGGACAGGTCCAGGGCAATGACCAGGGCGGATTGATCGCGGAATACGGGCTGGGGTATGCGTTCCCAGGTGGGTCCGGCGAGGGCCAGTAGCAACAGGGTGGCCGCCATGCCTATGAGCCAGGGGGCTGCGCGGAAGCCACGGGCAGGGGCTGCCTTATCGAACAGATAAGGCAAGAGCTGTGGGTCGCAGACCGATGCCCAACTACGGCTGACCCCTTGATGGCGGAGTAGCCAGCGTACCAGCAGGATCACGGCCGGCAGGGCCAGCAGCCAGAGTGGGCGTAGAAAGTGAAATTCATTCATCTGCCATATCTCCAATCCCTTTTCCGCGCACATATACCCACAGGGGGATCAGGGCGAGCAGCCCGGCGATGGCCAAAGGCCATGGGTAAAGGGTACGGGTGGGGCGAAAAAACTGGGTTTCTTCATTCACCGGTTCCAGTTCATCCAGCAACTGGTAGATCTGTTCCAGCTCTTCCAGGTTGCGGGCACGGAAGTATTTTCCTTCGGTTTTTTCCGCAATGGCTGTCAGGGTTTTTTCATCAAGATCCCGCGAAGGGTTTACGCGGCGCGAACCAAACAGCGATCGCACCACCATTTCATCCGCACCGATACCGATGGTATAGATTTTCAATTGCACTTCGGCGGCCAGTTCAGCCGCCTTCAATGGGCTCACTTCCCCTGCGGTGTTGGCGCCATCGGTCAGCAGAATCAATACCCGGCTGTCCACCGGCTGATGGCGCAGCCGTTTCACCGCCAGCCCGATGGCATCGCCGATGGCGGTTTCCTTGCCTGCCAGCCCAATGGCGGATTCCTGCAACAGCTGGGTCACGGTTTGCCGGTCAAAGGTGAGAGGCGTTTGCAGATACGCCTGCTGTCCGAACAGGATCAAGCCGATGCGGTCACCCACACGCCGTTGGATAAATTCACTGGCTACCGCCTTGGTGGCAGTCAGGCGATTGACCGTGCGGCCCTCCAGTTGAAAATCCTCCGCTTCCATGGAGCCGGAAAGATCCACTGCCAACATAAGGTCGCGACCACTTACCGGTAATTCCAATGGTTCACCCAGCCATTGTGGCCGGCTGGCGGCCGCCACCAGTAATATCCAGGCAAGTATGGCCACCCACAAGGACCAGCGCGGCGCCACTTGTGTTCCCGCCTGTCCACTGACGACTTGAAAATCATCCAGAAAGGGAACTTGCAGCGCCGCTTCCGGTTGTGTCTGTAGTGCAGGAAGGAAACGCCGCAGCAGCCAGGGCAGGGGCAGAAACAACCAGCACCAGGGCCAGGCAAACTGCATCATGGGCGTAGCCCCCGTGGTGTGGTGGTTTGCCGCAGCCAGCGTTCGCACAGGCGGATCAGTGCCGTGGCATCGAAATTCATTTGCCGGGTATAGGGTGCTTCAATGAGGGCACGTCCCACCCCGTGCTGAAATTCGTCTTTTCCCAGGGCTTCGTCCAGCCAGATCAGCCAGTCTTCACCGATGATGCCCGCCACTTCATTGCGTGGGTACAGGCTGACGCTGATGCGCCGTAATAAAATGGATAATTGCTGTGCCAGGATGCGGGCATCCCCGCTTTGCTGGTAGTGCTGTTGAATCTTTTGCAGTTCAGCCAGTGCACTGCGTAACATACGGCCACGCTGATGTCGGCGCCAGTGCCACCAGATGAATAGGCCAAGACTGGCCAGTAACAACAGTAGTAGCCACCAGCCCGGTGCCGGCGGCCACCAGGAAATGGGGTCGGGTAAATGGATGTCACGAAGTTGGTCGCTGTTGGTATTCATGGATGCAGTGTAATCATGTGCGTAACAGCAATCCCTTTTGCAGTTGATTCATTGGATCCTCGCGAGTGCTCAGAGGCACCAGACGCATGCGATAATGAAGGCTCAGTTGTTCCAATTGCTGGCGGCGTTGCATGAATTGCTGTGCATACGCTTCGCGCGCCGCTGGATTTCCGGTATCCAGGGTGAACTCCCGCTGTTGATTGCCGACCCGAAACTGTCCTGCCTGGGGGAGGGACTGTTCCAATGGGTCGTAGATAAATAACAATATCACTTCATTGTGTCGTGCCAGTTGCGCCAGGTGGGCAGCCCCCCCTTCCCCGAGGTGGCGGAAATCACTGATCAGAGCCACCAGACTGCCTGGGCGCACCACGCGACGCAAGCGTGCAAGGGCTTGACTGAAAGAGTCGGGATTGGCGCCGGAACGGGTTTCCCGGGGTGCCTGACCCCGCTGCGCCAGTTGTTCCAGCAGATGCAGGGCGGCAGCGGCACCCAGCCGTGGGCGTGCTTCCCAGTGTGCTTCACCCGAAAAGATGAAGCCGCCCAGCCGATCCCCCTGTTGGGTGGCACGCCACGCCAGCAAGGCCGCCGCCCGTGCGGCCTGTACGGATTTGAATACACCGCGGGTGGCGAAAAACATGGGAGGCCGGTAATCCACGGCCAGAATCACCGGGCGCTCCCGTTCTTCACGGAACAATTTGGTATGGGGTTTGCCGGTACGCGCGGTTACCCGCCAGTCCAGACTGCGAATATCATCGCCGGGCTGATAGGGGCGGGATTCATCAAACTCCATACCACGCCCCTTGAATGGGGAAAGATAGTTCTGCCCCTGCAGGGCACGGATGCGTCCGGCCCGTAACACCAGTGATTGGGCTGCATGGCGCAGATCAATGAGTTCGCGTGTGGTAACGGCTACCGGTGTGCTGGACATGGCGCTGGCTTCGGCCTGTTTTCTGGCGCCGCTCAGGGGACGGCTACCCGTTGTAACAGCAGCTCGATAAATCGATCCGCCGTAATACCTTCGGCCTCGGCTTCGTAGCGCAGAATGATGCGGTGGCGTAATACGTCATAGGCGACGGCCTGTATATCCTCGGGATCCACATAATCCCGTCCCGACAACCAGGCGCGCGCGCGTGCACAGCGATCCAGTGCCGAGGTGGCGCGCGGACTGGCGCCATATTGAATCCAGTGACGCAATTCATCACCGTAGGGGCCGGGATCGCGGGTGGCCAGTACCAGCTCCACCACATAGTCTTCCAGGCCTTCCGCCATATGCAGATCAAAGATGGCCTGGCGGGCGAGAAACAAGGCTTCCTGGGTCATGGGGCTTGGCGGCGGCAATGGTTCGGTACGGCCGGCACGGGCCTCTTCCCGGGTCAGGCGCAGAATTTCACGTTCGGCGCCGGCCGAGGGATAATCCAGATAGACATGCATGAGAAAACGGTCAAGCTGCGCTTCGGGGAGGGGATAGGTGCCTTCCTGCTCGATGGGGTTCTGGGTGGCCATGACCAGGAATAGCGACGGCAGGGCATAGGTTTCACTACCCACGGTAATTTGACGTTCGGCCATGGCTTCCAGCAAGGCCGATTGCACCTTGGCGGGTGCGCGGTTGATTTCGTCCGCCAGCACCAGGTTATGAAACAGCGGCCCCCGCTGAAAATGAAAGCTGCCATCCTGGGGGCGGTAGACTTCGGTGCCGGTGAGATCCGCAGGCAATAAATCCGGGGTGAACTGGATACGGTGGAAGTCACCCTCGATACCTTCACTGAGTACTTTGATGGCGCGGGTCTTGGCCAGGCCCGGAGCGCCTTCCACCAGCAGATGCCCATCGGCCAGCAGGGCAATGAGCAGGCGTTCCACCAGGGCTTCCTGGGCAATGATCTGTTCACCAATATAGCGGCGTAGCGCCTGAATCTGTTCGTATGCAGTCATAAGTGTCCATGCGTTGTGGCTGCGTTATTGTAGGGCTTGCACTGGATTGCGCCAAGGGCGCAGGGAGAGAGAGCGGATTGAATGGAAAAAGTTCCCGGTAATGGCGGCCTGTTTTGAGAACAGGCCCCTGATCCGTTGCTCATGGATCCGCAACGGATCAGGGGCGGTGATGGAGGCTATCAGGTTCCGCTTAGTCGCATACGCAGCTTCAGGTTACTGCTGGAATCTGCGTATTCCAGGGCGGTTTCCTGGGTGATGAGCTGTTGTTGCACGCGCTCGTAGAGGCATTGATCAAAGGTCATCATGCCATGGGCTTCATCCTTTTCCATGACCTGCTTGACATTATCGCATTCGCCGCGGCGAATGAGATCGGCGATCAGCGGCGAATTGACCATCAGCTCATAGGCACAGATGCGGCCGCCGGCTGCAGCCGGAACCAGTCGCTGGGAGAGCACGGCGCGCAGATTGGCAGCCAGGCTGCTGAGGATCTGCGGACGCTCGTGTTCCTGAAACAGGTTGAGAATCCGGTCAAATACCTGATCCGAGGCATTGGCATGCAGGGTGGTCAGGCAAAGGTGACCGGTATCGGCGAATTCGATGGCGCGCTCCATGGTTTCCCGGTCGCGCACTTCCCCGATCATCAATACGTCGGGGCTCTGTCGCAGGGAATTGATCAGTGCGGATTGAAAACTGCGGGTATCCAATCCGACTTCGCGCTGGTTTACCATGCACTCCTTGTGGCTGAAGGTGTATTCAATGGGATCTTCCACGGTAATCACGTGGCCACGGTCATGGCGGTTGCGGTGCTCGATCATGGCGGCCAGGGTGGTGGATTTGCCTGACCCGCAACCGCCCACCATGATCACCAGCCCGCGTTTGTGCATGGCCAGTTCCGCGAGTTTATCCGGCAGATTCAACTGTTCGATGCTGGGGATCTGATCAGGTATGGCGCGAAAGGCGATGGCCAGGTGGCCACGCTGGCGAAATACATTGATGCGGAATCGGCCCAGTTCGCCAAAGCGATGCGCTACATTCATTTCCAATTCACTCTGGAAGCGCTCCAGCTGTTCCCGGTTGAGTACCTTGCGCACGAAGCTGTTAAGTTCTTCACTGGTGATGGGTTCACCCTCGCGGGGGACGAGTTTGCCATCCACCCGGTAGGCGGGTGGAGCCGAGGTGCTGAGCAAGAGGTCAGAAGCCCCCAGTTCACGGGTACGGGTCAGTAGGGTTACCAGTTGTGCCATGATTTCCTCGTTATCAGGTGATTGATGTCGCGCTTCCACTGCTTATGCTCCACATGTCCACCCTATGGAATTTCTGTGGTTTTGCAATATCAGGATGCTTGTGGTTCAGGCGGCGGAGGTATGCAGTAACGATCGTGACGGCCGGCCATGAAGATAACCCTGTACATAGTGGAAACCTGATTCTTCTGCAATGGTATGCAATTCCTGGTTTTCAATCCCCTCGGCCACCAGCCGATAACCGGCTTCGGAAATCATGCGGGCCAGTTGCTCCAGCATGATGCGCTGTCTACCACCCTGTGCCATCTGATGAATCATGGTGATATCGAATTTAACGATATCCACCGGCATGCTGGAAAGATAGCTCAGAGAGGAGTACCCGCTGCCAAAATCATCCAGGGCGATGGTGAAGCCACATTTCCGGGCCTTGTTGTGGTTGGTAGTGGCGGATTCCAGTTGCGTGATCAATGCCGTTTCCGTTACTTCCAGCAGTAGCTTGTAGTCATTTTGATAGGGAGCAAATCCCCATAGATTTTCCACGATATTATTATGGGCCACACTGTGCCCGGAGAGATTGATGGATACGCCCGTGCCCGGAGGTATCACGCCTTTGCTGAGATCATGCCGGATGGCGCGCAACACGGCAATGTCGAATTCCAGCTCCAGCCGCCTGGCTTCCACCAGGGGGAGAAAGTTTCCCGGCATGATGAGGCCGTCATTGTTGCGGATTCGCACCAGGGCTTCATAGTATTCTATCTGGTTATTGCTGAGGTTGAGAATCGGTTGATAGTGAATCTCAATACCCTTGCCATTGCCAATGGCATCATAGAGGGCATTGCTGATCCAGCTCGAAACCAGGTTGGCGGCGCCATCCTTCATATCATCGGTGTAGAACTGCAGGTGTCCGGAACCGGGGCGCTTGGCCCGGTACATGGCGATATCCGCCTGCCATTGCAAAGCGCCGAGATCGTCGATCTGACCACTGGCCGTATGTGCGACACCGATGCTGACGCGTACCGGTTCTTTGATGCCGATATTGTTGAAATCCGTATCCTGAACCATTTGAATGCAACGCTGGGCCACATCGCGTGCGCAGTCTTCACTGCAGTGCAGCAATATAGTGGCGAATTCATCGCCGCCGATGCGATAAAGTTTGTCTTCCAGACGCAGGCCGTCGCGTATGCAGTGCGCCAGGGCCCGAATCACCTGATCGCCCGCCTGATGGCCATAGGTATCATTGATGGCCTTGAAATGGTTGCAGTCAAACAGGATAAAGGCTACATCCAGAGGCTTGCCTTCCAGGTTGCCGCGTAGCTGATTCCAGTCATGATCAAATGCGCGCCGATTGAAGGCCCCGGTCAGGGGGTCATGATGTGCCATTTCCCAGAGGGCTTTGTTTTTCTCGTCGAGATTGTTGTGCACTTCACTGAGTTGACTCTGATATTCATGCAGGGAGTGGCGCACCTTTTCCAGTTCGGCGATGGGAAGGGCTTCCTGTCCACTGCCAAAGGCATGGCTTTCCGGACCATGCTTCATCTGGTCGATCACCTGTGATAAGCGTCGTAGAGGCATACCCAGTAAGGTGGCCAGTAGCACATAAAAAATGATCGCCAGTATGCCGATGGTGACGGCCAGTCGCAGTACTGCCGTCTCCATTACTTCCTGTACCGCCTGGGCTTCCGGATTGCTGCGCAACGCATAGCTGACCTGCTGGGCGATATCCGACAAAGGTATGGTCATGCCATCGTCAAGATTGAAAATCAGCGAGGTTTCGTCGAGAAAACGGAAACGGTTGAGGCTGTGAAACAGGTCATCGAAGCTTACCCGAACGCCCACATGGCCAATAAGCTGCTCTGCCTGTTCATGATCCTGTATCGGGGTGTAGAGGGTAAGGTAGATGTTGTCACCCTGACGAGTGACCTGAGGGCGCAGGTCGCGGTCTGAAAGATTATGGGGTAGCGGACTTTCGCGATTGATGGCAAGTCCTTTTTTATTGCCATTGTAGATTTCCGCATCTTTGATATAGCTGCTGATCATGTCTGATTTCATCAGCCGGTGTTCACGCCAGTAGGCATAATAGGTGGGGTTGCTCAATTGCTGATGAACTTCGTCCCATTCCGCCAACGATAGGGTGCGGGCGCGGATGGCCCCTTCCACCTGGGCCACGGCATAGGCGAATTCCCGTTCGGCACTCTCCTGATGAACGCGGGAAATTTTCTCGCGTGCTGATTCCAACTGACTCAGGGTCAGGGCGCCGAGAATGGCAAACAGGCACAGTGTCAGGGTGACAAATACCGCTGCATAGGCAGAGAGAGACAATGGTTTTCGCAAAAGTCGTAATTTTTTCATGTCATGCTGGATAACCTTTACAGGTTATCCAGAATCTCCTCGACTTCCGCCAACAGGTCGAATTCATGCTCCTGATCGAAAAAATGGTTGGCACCGGGTACGGTAATCACCTGGGCATTAATGGTTTGCAGCTCACTGATCCAGCTTTTATCCATGCGATCATCACCGCCGCCGACGACTACGGTCACCGGTACAGGAATCTGCGCCATGGCCTTGAGTGTGTGCTCCTTGGACCAGCGATAATAGGAGAGAAAATCGCCGGGTTGTGCCACGTATTTTCTACAGAAGGCCAGACTATAGGTGTCAAGGTCCTGTTTCCCGTCGGCCAGATCCTGTTGCGCACGGTTGGCATCCTCGGGATTTTCAAAGGCAGCCTTGCCCTGTCCGAAATAACTGAGGCTGATCAGGATGGCGTGCCTGACGGCTGCAATGGGGGACTGGCTCAGGTACGCCACTTCCGTGATGCTGCCGGCGCTGTGGCCCAGCAGAACGAGGTCAGCAAAGCCTCTTTGTTGCAGCCATAGGACCCATTGCCCGACTTCCTCCACACCTGCCTCCAGGGTATGGGTCTGAATGGCTTCGCAGGGCAGGCTGCTGGCGCGGGAATTGATGCCCAGGGAAAGGGTGGGGGTCAGCACACTGAAACCCAGTTCATGCAGGGAATCGGCAAGGCGGGCCACGGTGGGAAAATTCCGCGTCTGCAGGAAGCCATGCAACATCAGCAATGCCGGCTTGTCAGGGTCACCCTGGCGAAATTCCGCGGTTGCCAGGATCTTGTCTTCCAGGCGGAGAGTGACGATTTCCGCCCACGCGGCAGGCGGCAGGAAAAGACCGACTACAAGGCACAGGCAGGCAATTCGAGCGCCATATTGAACCACCCTATGCATGCCTTTTCGCGCATCCATTATCTCACTTATATCCTTGAATTATTGAAT
>CBDUNQ010000060.1:0-9056 GCA_965368625.1 uncultured Gammaproteobacteria bacterium | reverse complement strand
GGAACAGGCCCGTGCCAATAAAAGTGCACTGGACTGGTCAAGCTATCAACCGGTAGTACCCGCCCTCCTGAGTCCGGCTTATAAGGCCACTACTGCACCTGCGCCGGAACAGGTGGCGCCGGGCGTGTATCGCCTGGTGGAATATCCATTGCAGGACATCGCCCATTACATCGACTGGACTCCATTCTTCAAAACCTGGGAATTGGCGGGCAGCTATCCCAAGATCCTCAAGGATGAAGTGGTAGGCCCCCAGGCCAGGGAGTTGTTTGATGACGCAAAGGCCATGCTCAAGCGGATTATCGATGAGAAATGGCTGGAAGCGCGGGCGGTATTCGGCCTGTTTCCCGCCAATCAGGTAAATGAAGACGATATCGAACTGTATACCGATGCAGAGCGCACCCAGCGCCTTACCACCCTGCACCACTTGCGACAACAGAATCAAAAGCCACCGGGCCGTCCCAACCAGTGCCTGAGTGACTACCTGGCACCGAAAGATTCCGGACTGCAGGATTATCTGGGGGCATTTGCAGTGACCGCAGGAATCGGCATAGACGCTCATGTACAGCGTTTCGAGGCGGATCACGATGATTATCACGCCATCTTGCTCAAGGCATTGGCAGACCGTTTGGCCGAAGCCTTTGCCGAATTGCTGCATGAGCGGATACGCAAGGAATTCTGGGGCTACAGCCGCGATGAAACCTTAACCAATGAACAATTGATCAAGGAAGAATATAAAGGCATTCGGCCGGCTCCCGGCTACCCCGCCTGCCCGGACCACACGGAAAAAGCATTGCTGTGGCAATTACTGGCACCGGAAAAACATGCCGGTATCACCATTACTGAATCCTTCGCCATGCTGCCCACGGCCGCCGTGAGCGGCTGGTATTTCGCCCACCCGGATGCCCGCTACTTTGCCGTGGGGAAAATAAACCGGGATCAGGTAAAAGACTATGCGGTACGCAAGGGCCAGGAATCGGGAGAAGCGGAACGCTGGCTGGCACCCAATCTGGGTTACGATGCCGACTGAAAAATCATGGTCGTTCGGGCGCGGCGCATACCGGAATCTGTTAAATGATCTGCTATACCTACAAAGATCCCGGCCTGGCGCATAGAACCCCTTTGGGTTGCCCCTAGATCCCCTTTGGGGATCATCAGGGATTCCCCATCGTGCTCCGCACGATTCGATCACACATTATGCGTGACTCACCCTGCGGGTCGAGGCACGCCGGGATAATGGTGGATATAGGGGCCTTGACCCGCAGGGCAAGGAAATTCATGATGAAGCCCCAATAAATATTGAATATACAAATATCACACCAGTAAAAATATAATAGAAAAGGACATTCCCATGTATGCGAAACTCGGCCTGAGCCTACTGATTACCCTGTTATTCGGCTGCAATGCCAATACGGTAAAACAAGCTTCCACGCAAGGTTCAAACCCCCAGAACCAGCGCAATATTCCTATCAGCGAGAAAGAGAAAGCCAGCTACAGCCTCGGTTATGTCAACGGCAAGGGCTTGCGCACCGGCTTTAGCGAGATGTCCATGGAGAAATTCATGGAAGGCATCGAAACCGGCATTGCCGGCCGTGAGGCGCGTCTCACTGATGATGAAATCAATGCTGCATTACAGCAGTTACAAGTGGACATGCAAAACCGGCGAATAGCCGAAAGAAATGCCATGATTGAAAAAAACAGTGCCGAAGGCCTTGCTTTTCAGGCAGCCTATCAGCAACAAAGCGGGGTCACCACCCTGCCCAGTGGGCTGCAATACCGTGTGCTGACACCCGGCACAGGAGACCGTCCGAAATCCACAGATACGGTAGTGGCCCACTACCATGGTACCCTGATCAATGGCGAAATATTCGATAGCTCCATTGACCGCGGTGAGCCAGTGACATTTCCACTTTCCGAGGTAATTGACGGCTGGAGCGAAGCACTACAGAAAATGCAGGTAGGCGACAAGTGGGAAGTGGTACTGCCACCGGAATTGGCCTATGGCAGTGAGGGGACCCGCACTATCCCTCCCGGCTCCACCCTGAAGTTTGAGGTTGAGTTATTGGAAATCAAGTAATTTCGCGAGCCCGATGGCTTGGCAATACCACGCCATGGTCCATTATCAATGGATTTTTCCGAAAGATCCTAGGATCAACTCGCCAACTGTATTATTGTATGGCAAGACCGATGTTAACATCGGCGAATTTGGTATAAATCAATCAAGGACGTTCTCATGTTAGCAAAAAAAATACACAATCTCGCACTGGTCATTCTGCTGGCGGGTAATACCTTTCCGGTCTGGGCGGAAGCCCCCTCCCCTGAAGCGCTAAAGGACAAGGCCAGTTACAGTATCGGCATCAATCTTGGCAAGCAATTGGCCATGACCAAGGAAGATATCAATCTGGACCAATTCATCAGTGGTGTGCAGGATGCCTTTTCCGGCAAAGAATCCAAGCTCAGCAATGAAGAAATGCAGAGTGCCATGACTTCCTTCCGTGAAAGCATGCAAAAGAAACAATTGGCCAAGCAGGAAGAACAGGCCAACAAGAACAAATCCGAGGGTGAAGCATTTCTGGCTGCCAACAAGAAAAAAGACGGCATAACCACCCTGGAGAGCGGTTTGCAATATCAGGTTATCAAAAGTGGAAATGGTGACAGCCCCAAGGCCACGGATACGGTGGTTACCCATTACCATGGCACACTCATCAATGGCGAGGTGTTTGACAGTTCCATTGATCGGGGTGAACCGGCCACCTTTCCGGTTTCCGGCGTAATCAAGGGTTGGACAGAAGCCCTGCAGAAAATGAAAGTGGGCGATAAGTGGAAAATTTTCGTACCCTCAGACCTGGCTTATGGTGCCAGTGGTGCCGGTCCCAAAATCGGTCCCAACTCTACCCTCGTATTTGACATTGAATTACTGGAAATCAAGAAATAGCGTACTGGCTTTTATCCCGGCATCAAGCGAGCCCCTCTCATAAGCCATGAGAGGGGCTTTTTAATTTTAGATTCCAGATCCAGACACCTGACGATACCCGCCCCGGGTCAAGTCTTGTCTCTGTGAATATTTCACAGATTTCACCTGCAATTCACCCTCTCTCTTTTCCTGAGCAATAGGAACAATAAGCCCTGACCTGGGGGAAAACCCTGACGGGGAAATCAATAGCCTATGGCTCACCGCCATAAAGGAGAATGGAAATGCCTAAAAGAACTGAAAATGAAAATGCTGGTGGCGAGGTGGAAAGCCTGGCCCTGGATGCCCGTGACCTGAGCGCCCTGTCACCGGAAGCCCTGAATCGCCTGCGCAGCGAGTTTGGAGCCACAGTGGAACTGCGTGCCAGTAAGCCCGGCATGGCCGCCCTGCTGGACAATCTCAGCGGGAGAATCAGTGCCGGTGCCGGTGCAGTGGCTGAATACGATCGCGGCTTCGATCGTACCAACCCGGGTTATGACAAGTACTATGACCGTGACCGTGCCTTGCTGGATCCAGCTGCCGCCGTGAGCAATCCTGCACTGGATGTGAGCGTTCTGAACCGGCTGATACGCAAATAAGTAGCGACGTACAGGGTGGGAAAGCGGTTGCTGCCCCACCCTGTAATTGGACTTGCTAACGGGTTTACCTGCTTACAAGGGCGATGAATCATGGAATTCGAAGAATACCGAACGTTTCTCAGTCAGGGTGAACTGCACGAAGATAGCCCGATTATTCCGCACTACATACTGCTTAAACTGGCAACACGCTGCAATCTTGCATGCACCTATTGTTACTGGTTTCGTGATGAAGGTGTGTATGATCAACCCAAGGTACTGACTCCGGAAGTGGAAAAAAGCTTTCTGGAAAAGTTGAGCACCCATATACAGCGCTACCATATCAAATCGTACTTTGTGTTATTTCATGGCGGCGAACCCCTGCTATTCGGAAAGAAACGGTTTCGCAGTCTGTGTCAATCCTTGCGTGATCTTGAAGCAAAACTGAATTTCCGTCTTCGCCTTGCAGTGACCACCAACGGTTTACTGCTGGATTCCGAATGGGTGGATATTTTCCAAGAATATCAGTGTGGCGTAACCATCAGCCTGGATGGGCCAAAGAAAGTACACGATCAACGACGCATTGATTTTCAATCAAGAGGAACTTTTGATCGCGTATTACAGGGGGTTTCCCTGCTACGTCAAAAGGGTCTGGAACCCGGTTTTCTTGCGGTATGTCATCCCGAATCCGATGCCCGGGAAACCTGTCGGTTTTTCGTGGAGGAAATAGGTACCAAGACATTTGATGTATTGATACCCGATGCCACCCATGATGATCCACCACAGGATATTGCTGGGTATTATTGTGACCTTTTCGATATCTGGATGGATGAATACATTGCCCAGGGAGTTTCCATCCGTTTACTTGAAACCATGGCCCTGAGCCTGTTGGGTGTAGACAGCCACGTGGAATCCATCGGTTATGGACCCAATACCACTTCCACACTGCTTACCGATGGCAGCCTGGAACCGCTGGATGTACTGCGCACGGCTGGCAATCATTTCACTGAGACCGGATTCAATGTATTACGCAATGATTTGATCGATATTCAACAAGATCCTCTGTGGCGCGAAGTGCTGGAAAAATCCCTCGACCTGCCTGCGCAATGCTCCCAGTGCCGTTATCGCAGCGCCTGTGGTGGTGGCCATATCGGCACCCGCTGGTCACAGAAAAATCGCTTTGATAACCCGAGTGTGTATTGCCGGCAATTAATGAATATCTTTGATCATATGGGCAAGCGCCTGGCCAGAGAAATCACTGTGGAATCAGCCCGTGGCAAGCACTACCCACTGGCCGACGCCCAACGTCTCATTGAGCAATGTCTGACGGAAGCCTGATGGAGACTTACCATGAATATCAATACCGCGCTGCACAAAGATCATTGTATCCGCATCAAAACAGAGCCCTATGCACATTTTTTTCTGGAAAACACCTTCAACGAAGATGCGGCCGGGCGTTTACTTTCCTGGTTACATGAAGATGCCTGTTGGCGCCTGCATAGCTCCAGTTTCTTTGAACAATATGAACTGGATCTGAGCCATAGTAATGCACCGGAAGAATGCCGCTGGGTTTTCAGTGAAAAACTGAAAGGCGAATTGCGCGATGCCATGCAATCGATTTTCGGTACTGAGTTGCAGGAGCATGTACAGGTTACGGCGCACCGCCTGATTGCCGGTCAGAAAATCGGTATTCACAACGATAACCCCAGCACGCCGGATAAGGAAAATTACCGCCTGGTCTGGCAGTTGAATTCCGGCTGGCAGGAAAAGGATGGGGGAAAGCTGGTACTGTTTTCCAGCAGGGATCCATCCTCCATTCACACCATCATCCATCCACAACATAATTCCTGTGTGGCATTTGAATGTTCTGAAAATTCGTTTCATGGTGTTTCCACGATTCAGGGGGGATGTCGGTATTCAGTGATTTTTTCCTTCTGGAAGGTGGCTACGATATCAAAACAGAATAATGAAGAAGCTACCAAGGCAGATGGGCGTCGAAAAGCAACCATCGAATTCCTGCGTAATCAGGGTAGCGATAACATGACACATTCCGGAGATACCTTTTTGAATCATCTGCTAGGAGTGGAAAAGATCCTCAGTCGCTGGGAAGTCAGTGAAGATCTCCGTCTTGCCGGCTTGTTGCATAGCATCTATGGCACGGAAGGATATCCCTCCGACAAGCCTCCCGAGCGCACCACCATACGCAATCTTGTAGGGGAAACGGCAGAACGATGGGCATATCAATATGCCCATATGGATCGATACCGGTTTTTGTGCTGTGTGGAAAATCCCGCATTACCACTCTATGACCGCCAACAAATGGATTTATCCTGCAGTCAGGATGATTTAGCGGCATTGATCTCGCTTGATCTTGCCAATATGGCGGAACAACTGCCACGGCTTTGTCACGATACCCACATGGTTGCTGATGACCGCAGTGCCTATCTGCTCATGCGTCCAATGGCAACGGTCGCCGCCCGGGAAGAAATGGATTCATTATTCCTATTGCTCGACCCCAAACAGAAAATCACTACTGCATCAGAAGTTTTTGATACTCTGTGCACTCATCTGGAAAATTCAGGTGCCGATACGGTGACGCATTCCGGCACCAGTCTACGCGAGCATATCGTCCAGCTACATGAATTATTACTGGGCTGGGAAGCAAGCGATATCGTGCGCCTGGCAGCGGTTGCACAATGCCTGTATGGCTGGCTGGCTGACAGCAGTGAAAAAAACCGCTGCCTGTTACGCATGATGCTGGGTGATCAGGCTGAACGACTCGCCTATCTCTATGCCTACCTGCCCGTAGATGAGCGTCAGCGTGCACTGGAATACTATCTCAACGATCCACACCAGGGCAGGGTTGTGCTTTATACCTCACCCCATGGCAATGCCCAGAGCATTACCCTTGCGGATCTGGAACAGCTGTATTTCATTGAATATGCGGACTATATGGAGCAAAGCCGGCGGCTGGCGGCTTATGCCCCCTTGAATCTCGCCATTCGACGTGCGCGGGAAGGATTGCAGTATTGCCAACAGTTGTTACTGGACAGCGAATTGCACACCAGCGCTCAAAATCCGTTCATTCTATCGCACCCTCTACAGGCAATCGGATGTATGCCTGAAGATCAGCATAGAAACCGATAAATTCTGAAATGCAGATCAGTGTAATGAAGGTGCAAATAATACTTCAGGTCTTTTCACGCGTGCCGGACATAAGGAATCATCATGACTGAAATGGTTGCCGTTGAAAAATACGAATACGCCGACGAAACGCAGGCACTGAATGCCTTGGGCGCCCTGTACCAGGACAAGACCCCGGTGCGGCGTCATGAAAATGATCGGCATTGGCTCTTTGAGCTTTGCGGTTCCCGTAGCGTATCTGAAAACACCGATCCGGACCTGGAAAAGAATCTTGCCGCACACTTCAATCTGAGTATTGAGGAAATCTCCGACTATGCCCAGTTTCAGACGGGTGCGGATCAACACCCTGACTCCGTATTGTGTTTTGACCACTGCTGGGCCCTCAGTCTCTGGTCCCGCTGGCTGGAACAGCAGAAATCCCTGAATTTTTCACAAAAACCCCTGCTGGTACGTTTCGATGCCCATGATGACCTTGGGCTGCCCTCTATCCGCCTGAGCGACACTCCCTGGGAATTTTTATCACCCGTGGATCAGGATCGGCTGGATCTGCGCGATCATCGCACGGTAAACCGCTTCATCCGCCGTGGTTTCATTGGTATTGGCAGTTTCATCATTCCTCTCCTGCATGCCATGGGAGGCTTTGATATTGTCTACGTGGTACCGGCAAAAACCAATGAAGATCCCTGGGTGCATACGCGCAGCCTGATATGCAGTAACCGCAGCCGCACCGTGCGCGGAATCCACGGGCGCTACCCGACACTGGAACTTGAGGACAAACTTCAGTCGCATAACAGCCTGTACATGCAGACCAATGATCCGCAACAGTTGCAACAGATCATAGCCCGTGGTCCGGTATTTCTTGATGTGGATATGGATTATTTTTCCAATGCCTACGACAGCCACCGGAAGAACCGCTTTGTGCCCTCCCCCGATCATTGCCTGCACAATATGGAAGCTGTGTTGGCCGCACTGAAACAGGCACCGTTTTTACCACGGGTGGAAGCGCTGAGTATGGCGCTCTCCCCCAATTTCTTTCCCTCTGCACTCTGGCCGGACGCGCTGGCATGGCGGAAACGAGTACTGCAAGCCATTCCCGGCAAGGCCGTCTAACCGAATATGTCACCGGTGATATTTGCATACCAGCTGCGTGCATACTGCGCCTCCAATTCCCGGAAGTGGGCATTGGCCTCCAGGGGGCTAACCCCTCCTGCCCCTTCCACAGTTACCATTTCACCCTCCTGCAAGCGGTAAACCGCAGCAACGGATATGCCATACTCCGGCCCGATCAGGGAATAGCAGGTATTGACGTGGGATGGAATTTCCATGGGCTTGCCCGCCAGTTCCAGCAAGATGGATGCCGCAACAAACTTCCCCTGGGAATTGGCTGAGTGACCCGACTTGGGCATTTTTCCTGCAATGCAGGCGTCTCCAATGACATGAATATGGGGAATGCGCTGGGAAAGAAAATGCAGTTGATCCACGGGACACCAGCCACTGTCATCGACAAGGCCCACCGTGTGGGCAATATCAGCTGCCCGCTGTGCCGGGATGAAGTTGATCACATCACCCTGAAAATGCTCTAATCCACCACTGGAGTACGCCGTGCGCTCACGCACATCGATGCGCTCCACCATACCCCCCTGGGATGCCGGTACCCACTCGATCATATCGCCATATAAGGTTTTCCATCCCTGCTGAAACAATGCCTGTTTGGAAAAGCTTTCCTTGGGATCAAGAATAAGAACCTTGCTGCGGGGTTTATGGTGTTTGCAATAATGGGCCACCATACTTGCCCGCTCATAGGGTCCTGGCGGACAACGAAACGGGTTTCCCGGTGGAATCAAAATAAACACCCCGCCATCGGGCATGGCCTGCAATTGCGCAAGCAAACTTTGCGTCTGTTTGCCTGCCTTCCAGGCATGGGGAATGGCCATGGCATCCTGTTCCCCAATGCCTTCCATCAGATCATAATTGAAATCGATCCCGGGGCTGATCACCAGGCGGTCATAGTGTATTCGCTTACCACCTTCAAGACCGATCGTGCGGGTATTCGCATCCAATGAAATCATTCGGTCCCGTACCAGCTTGACACCCATGGCCTGCAAGCCATCATAACGATGCCCGATGGCATCCAGGGTCTGCAGGCCACCTAATACCCAGTTTGAGCCAAAGCAGGTATGGAATACCCGACTGGGTTCCACCAGGGTAACCCGTATACCCGGATCATAGCGTTTGAGATAGCGTGCACAGGTAGCGCCACCCGGGCCACCTCCGACTACCAGAACATGATAACGCGCATTCTCTTTTCTATAAGCGGTGCATGCCGGCAAACCCAACATACTCAGGGCGGCACCTGCGCCCAGCCCCTGCATCCATATTCTTCGGGATGG
>CBDUNQ010000059.1:0-9107 GCA_965368625.1 uncultured Gammaproteobacteria bacterium | reverse complement strand
CAATGACCGTTTCACCGATCCTTCCGGTAAAAAGACACCACAGCCGGAAAAGCAGGAACAGACCAGGGAGACAGCGCCTAAACCGGATAAGGATGAGGATCTTCCCATCATGTCCGGCGAGGTGATGCCACGATCCGGGTCGGCTTAGTCCCATGAAATCCCTGTGGATTGCCCTGTTGATCTTCGGTACTGCCTGGTCAGTACCGGTATCGGCACAGGTGGTCCACGACCCGGCCACTGTCCCCCCCTTGCGGCGCAGCCTGCCAACCGGCATGGATTACCTGGAATCCGGCCTCTACTGGATGCAGGACTGGTGGGGAGTGGGTTGGCATCAGGATCCGGCAGGGCTGGTTTCAGAAATGGAAGAGCGCATGGCGGATCTTTTTGACCTGGGCTATATGGCCCTGCAAGTGGGTGGTCCCCGCTATGCTGAACGGAATATCCTTTCCCGCAGTCATTTTCAGCACCGGGTGCGGGATCGCCTGTTTGAGGAACTGGCCCGGCACATGGGCTGGTTCAGTGATCGCATGCCCCGGGTATATCCCCTGATACCGGTCTGGCGCGGACCCTATCGGGTCAGTATGGGTGGAGTGCTGGATCATTATGCCGGGCCGCGACTTCATTTGCAGTTTCACATGGCGTACTCCCTGCAGGGTTGGCGGGTGTACGATGTCAGCAGTAATGGCGTGAGCCTGCTGGGAAGTATTCGCCGGGACTTTCTTGCCGGAGACCTGTGACCCGGTGCAGCCCGCACCGGGTCATGTATTGAGTGAGCAATGAGGCTGAAATCCGCCATTTTGCACTGTGTGGGCGGTATCCCCGGGTGCGATTGCTGTGCATCCAGGCTGCGTACCCCCTGGCCTGCGCTTCATTATGCTTTTCCCTGCCGCCATACCTTGTGTAAAATCCACCCACCTTGTTCTTAATTCCCAGGATACCCTTCACCCTATGACTGTACGAACCCGTTTTGCCCCCAGTCCTACTGGTTACCTGCATGTGGGAGGGGCGCGCACCGCGCTATTTTCCTGGCTTTATGCGCGTAAACATGGTGGACAGTTCATTTTACGCATCGAAGATACGGATCAGGAGCGTTCCACCCAGGAATCGGTCAATGCCATTCTCGAAGGTATGACCTGGCTGGGCCTGGATTATGACGAGGGCCCTTTTTACCAGACCCAGCGTTTTGACCGCTATGCCGAGGTAATCCAGCAATTACTGGCTTCGGGCCACGCCTATAAGTGTTATTGCAGCCGTGAACGTCTGGATAACTTGCGGGAACAGCAAATGGCGCGCAAGGAAAAGCCCCGGTATGACGGCCATTGCCGCGATGCAGCTGCAGCGGATGATTCCGGCTTGCCCTATGTGGTGCGCTTTCGGAATCCTCTGGAAGGCGAAGTGGTGGTGGACGATGAAATCCGCGGCCCGGTGGTATTTCGCAATGCCGAGTTGGATGATTTGATTATTGCCCGCAGCGACGGAAGTCCCACCTATAATCTGACGGTGGTGGTGGATGATGCTGACATGCGCATCACCCATGTGATTCGTGGGGAAGATCACCTGAACAACACGCCGCGGCAAATCAATATCCTGCGTGCCATGGGGGTGGAGCCGCCTCGCTATGCCCATGTCCCCATGATTCATGGTGATGATGGGGCCAAACTTTCCAAGCGCCATGGGGCCGTCAGCGTGGTGGAATACCGTGATCGCGGTTACCTTCCCGAAGCCTTGCTCAATTATCTGGTGCGTCTGGGCTGGTCTCATGGGGATCAGGAAAAATTTTCCCTGGATGAACTGGTGCAATTGTTCGAAATCAGCGCAGTGAATAAATCGGCTTCCAGTTTCAACACGGGAAAACTGGATTGGTTGAACCAGCAATATCTTATGGAGAGTGATCCTGCCCATGTGGCGCGGCATTTGAGTGTCCATCTTGGTGCGCTGGGCATCGATCCGGCGCCAAGCCCGGATCTGATGGACGTGGTCGTGGCGCAGCGGGAGCGTGCGCACACGCTGGTGGAACTGGCGCACATCAGTGCGTTTTACTATCGTGATTTTGATGCCTATGATGCCAAAGCGGCAGCCAAGGCCTTTAAGCCCGCGGCACTTGCCCCTTTGCAAAAAGTGCTGGAACGGTTCACCTCCCTTGAGCAGTGGCGGCGGGAAGACCTGCATGCAGCCATAGCGTCCGTGGTGAGTGAGTTGGAAATCGGTTTTGGCAAAGTGGGTATGCCACTGCGGCTGGCGGTTACCGGCGGAAGCCCCTCGCCGGACCTGGACCTGACTTTGCAGCTGATCGGGCGCGAAGCCTGTCTGCGGCGCATTGCTCGGGCCATTTCCCATATCGAACAGCAGGCCGCATAGCGAATCAAGGAATCAAGGCACAACTACATGAATGAAGAAAGCAAGGCACCGGTGAATTTCATCCGCCATTTGATTGATGCAGATCTGGCGGCAGGCAAGAACAATGGTCGGGTGGTTACCCGTTTCCCCCCCGAGCCCAATGGCTATCTGCACATAGGGCATGCCAAATCCATATGCCTGAATTTTGGTCTGGCCCGTGATTACCAGGGGCAATGCAACTTGCGTTTCGATGACACCAATCCACACAAGGAAAACGAAGAATTCGTACACGCCATACAGGAGGATGTGCGCTGGCTGGGGTATGACTGGGAAGACCGCCTGTATTACGCATCGGATTATTTTGAAAAGCTGGTGGGGTTTGCCATGGAACTGATTCAGGCAGGCAAGGCCTATGTCTGTGATCAAACACCGGAGGAAATGCGGGAATACCGTGGCACGCTCACCGAAGCGGGAAAAAACAGTCCCTACCGCGACCGCTCCATTGAAGAGAATCTTGCGCTGTTCAATCGTATGCGTGCCGGTGAATTTCCAGACGGATCCCGGGTACTGCGCGCCAAGATCGATATGGCTTCTCCCAACATGAATATGCGGGATCCCACCCTGTACCGTATACGCCATGGGGTTGTTCACCATCAGACCGGTACCGAGTGGTGCCTATACCCAATGTATGACTTTACCCACCCCATATCTGATGCCCTGGAAGGAGTGACTCACTCCATCTGCACCCTGGAGTTCGAAGACCATCGCCCTTTGTATGACTGGGTGCTGGACAACATCACCATTGGCTGTCACCCGCAGCAAATTGAATTTTCCCGCCTCAACCTCGAATATTGCGTCATGAGTAAGCGCAAGCTTACCCAGCTGGTGGATGAAGGCCATGTGGAGGGATGGGATGATCCGCGCATGCCTACCATCGCCGGATTGCGGCGGCGCGGATTCACGCCGGCTTCGATTCGCGATTTCTGTGACCGTATCGGGGTGACCCGGGCCGCCAATACCGTGGAAATGGGGGTGCTGGAAAACTGTATTCGAGAAGACCTCAATGTCCGTGCGCCCCGACGCATGGGTGTGTTGCATCCCTTGAAAGTGGTCATTACCAACTGGCCGGAAGGCGAAGTGCAGCCACTTGAAATCGCCAATCATCCACAGAATGAAGCCATGGGGAAGCGTACCGTTGCCTTTGGTAAAACCCTGTATATTGAACGTGACGACTTCATGGAAAAGGCACCCAACAAGCACTTCAAGCGTTTGGTTCATGGCGGGGAAGTGCGGCTTCGCAGCAGCTACGTGATTCGTTGCGATGAAATGATCAAGGATGCCAATGGCGAAGTCATCGAGTTGCGTTGTAGCCATGATCCTGCCACGCTGAATGCCAACCCGGAAGGCCGCAAGGTGAAAGGGGTGATCCACTGGGTATCAGCGGAGCATGCGGTAGCAGCGGAGATACGACTCTATGATCGCCTGTTTTCCGTAGCCAATCCGGAGAAGGCGGAAACGGGCGATTTCAAGGATGCCCTGAATCCGGATTCGCTGCTTACCCTGACTCAGTCCCTGCTGGAACCGGCCCTGGCCGATGCCGGTATCGGCCAGTGTTACCAGTTTGAACGCCAGGGCTACTTCTGCCGCGACCGTGATGAACCCGGGGGCCGATTGGTGTTCAACCGTACGGTGACCCTGCGGGATTCCTGGGCGAAACTGGAAAAGGCAGGGTGAGGGATCCGCTGCTTCGTGAGGGTACCCCCGGGTTTGCTAACTAAGGTATATTGAAAAGTTGGGTTCTGGCGCTTTCGCCAGCATAGGAATTAATATAAGGTATTTTCTTTTGAATATGATGCAACATATTGGTTGTAAACATATTAATAGGGTAAGGAATCATGAGTAACCTGGCCGGGGAAGAGGCTGGGGATAGCGAGCTCATGATTGCAGTCCGTGACTTGGTAACCCATTACGGGGAACGTAAGATCCTGGATGGGGTGAACCTGGAAGTGAAGCGTGGTGAGATCGTCGTCATCATGGGCGGCAGTGGTTCCGGGAAAAGCACATTGCTGCGTCATCTCCTGGGCTTGAAACAGCCCACCTCAGGCAGCATCCGTCTGCTGGATACGGAAATCAGCCACATTTCCAAAAAGGAACTGTATGCCCTGCGGCGCAAGATGGGGGTGGCTTTCCAGGGAGGGGCCCTGTTCAGTTCCCTGACCGTTGGGGAAAATGTGGCGCTGCCCTTGCGTGAACATACCCGGCTCAATGAAGACACCATTCAGATCATGACGCGGATGAAGCTGGAAGTGGTAAACCTGGCCGGTTTTGAAGACTTAAAGCCGGCGGAACTCTCCGGGGGTATGCTGAAGCGCGCCGGACTGGCGCGATCCATTATCATGGATCCCAAATTGCTGTTTTTCGATGAACCCTCCGCGGGCCTCGATCCGGTGGTGTCCGCCGAACTGGATCAACTCATTCTGGATTTGCGTAATGCCCTGAATATGACCATTGTGGTGGTGACCCATGAACTGGAAAGTGCCTTCAGTATCGCGGATCGTATCGTAGTGCTGGATCAGGGCAGGATTCTGATTACGGGAACCGTGGACGAAGTACGCAACTCACAAAATGAGCGTGTACAGGATTTGCTCAACCGGCGGCCACGGGATGCACAATTGGACGCGGAAGAATACTTACGCCGGTTGACGGGAGAATCCTGATGGTGCGAATGATCGAAAAACTGGGAGATTCCGCACTCCACTTTATTGAGCAATGGGGCATGATGGGCATGTTTTTTCTGCGCACCGCCAATCGCATCCTGTTGCCCCCCTACCAATTGTTTCCCATCATCAAACAGATCCATTTCATTGGCGCCCGTTCCACACTGGTGATCATTGTGGCCGGGGCCTTTACCGGCATGGTGGTGGCATTGCAGTTTTACGATACGCTGGTGCGTTTCGGATCCGTGGCCATGCTGGGTTCCGCGGTAGCACTGGGTCTGATACGTGAACTCGGGCCGGTGTTGTCGGCTCTGGTGGTCATTGGCCGTGCCGGTTCGGCCATCTGTGCGGAAATCGGCATTATGCGTACCGAACAGCAGATTGATGCCCTGGAATGCATGGCCATCGACCCGTATCAATACCTGATCGTGCCCAAGGTGCTGGCCAGCCTCATTGCGGTACCGGCGCTGACCATGATTTTCACCGTGGTGGGAATATTCGGAGGCTGGTTTGTGGGTGTGGTGATGTTCGGCGTCAGTGAAGCCGCCTACTTTCAGGGTATGTATGAAACCGTGGTCTGGGATGATGTACTCATGGGCCTGGTAAAATCAGTGGTATTCGGTTTCATTATCATTCTGGTGGCCACCTCCCGGGGTTTCTTTCTGCATCTGGACCGCTCCGGGGTATTTGGCGCGGAAGGGGTGAGCCGGACCACCACCAATGCGGTGGTGTTTTCCACCATTGGCGTACTGGTAGCCGACTATCTCATCAGTGCATTGATGCTGTAAGGCAGTCAGTGGAGCGATACCATAAACAACGGGGCATTATGAAATGAAGCGTATCAATCTTGAATTTGCGGTGGGGTTATTCCTGCTCCTGGGGCTTTCGGCATTCTTCTATTTGGCGGTAAAAATGGGGGATATCGGACTGTTTGCCAGGGATTCCTATGTGGTTACCGCCAATTTCATCAGTACTTCCGGCTTGAAAGAGGGTGGATTTGTGGAGTTGGCCGGGGTACGGGTGGGGAAAGTTGAATCCATCACCCTGGACCCGGAGCAGTATGAATCCGTAGTCCGCCTCTCCATCAATAATGGTGTGAAATTACAGGAAGATACCATCGCTTCGGTACGCACTTCCGGGATAATAGGAGATAAATTCATCAAACTCACGCCGGGTGGCGCCGATATCTACCTGGAAGAGGGTGATGTGCTCATAGAAACCGAGTCTTCCCTTGATATTGAAGAACTCGTGAGCAAGTATATTTTTGAAAGTGGTGATAAATCCGAGTGAATCCTGCGAGGTGCAAGCAATGAAGAAGCAATATGGGTGGCTGGTTTGGCTGGTGTTATTGATGTTTACCTTCAACACCCAGGTTTCAGCTGAGACTGTGTCTCCCAAGGCGCGGGTGCAGGAAACCGTGGATGCGGTGCTGCAGGTGTTGCGTGACAGTGCCAAATCCGCGGATGCGAAAAAAATTGAAATCCGTGAAATTATCGGCAAGCGCTTTGATTTTCGCGCTATGTCCCAAAGCACGCTGGCGCGTAACTGGAAGAGTGCCTCACCCCAGGAGCAAACCCGTTTCGTGCAACTGTATACCAAGCTGCTGGAAGACACCTACTTGGTAATGGTGGAAGAATATACCAATGAAACCGTGGATTACCGGAATGAAACCATTCGCAAGGAAAAGTATGGTCAGGTGGATACCGCCATTCTTGCCAGCGATAAGGAAATTCCCGTGATTTACAAAACCCGTTTGAAAGATGGCGACTGGTATATTTACGATGTGGTGATCGAAGGCGTGAGTCTGATCAGTAACTATCGCAGCAGTTATCAGGAAATCGCCAAGCGGGAAGGCATGAGCGGTTTGCTGGCCAAGCTGGAAGAGAAAACCGGTTGCACCGGTGACTGTTGATTGCAGTGCGGACAGGGTTTGACGCTGCCTTGGGAAGGACCTGGGGCCAGTGAGCCAAGCCGCAGATAAACCACGGGAAAGTGATTTTCAACACGGATAAAAAAAGCCCGTTTTGATTCTTGACAGTCCCACGATCCTGGCGTAAAGTGCGCCTTCCATTTCGGGGCTATAGCTCAGCTGGGAGAGCGCTTGCATGGCATGCAAGAGGTCCGCGGTTCGATCCCGCGTAGCTCCACCAGATACTCAATGCAGTTGAGTGGTGGATCGTTAGCATTATGCAACGATTAGGTGTGTTCAGTGTGTACGCCGGAATTTTGCTGATTTTCGTGGGAATGATCGGTGGCTTCGGCAGTCTGTTTGCAGATCTGGATCACATCGCGGTGATGTTACTGATGTTGGTACCCCTGGGCTTTCTTGTCCTGATGGCCGGCACAGTGATATGCCAACTGAACCGCCCACGCGGATCTCAGTAAATGTTCTGTCCCCTTCGTCTAGAGGCCTAGGACACCGCCCTTTCACGGCGGCGACAGGGGTTCGACTCCCCTAGGGGACGCCAATGAAACAAGGGCGTATCCATGGATACGCCCTTTTTCTTTATGCGTTTATTCTCAGGAAACCCGGAGACCAAGCCAACATGGATCGCTTTTTGAAGTGCGCCGCCTGCCGTTATTGCCGAGTCAGAAGCACTGTACAGTTCACCGCCCTGGTGATGCTGAGCGCCCTGACGGTCGCCATGGGCTTTGCCGAAGGCTTGTTCTGATCCCCAGGGCGATTGCCCGCGGGGAAGGCACCCCCTATCTTCTGTTCCCTGTCCCGAACCTCGGGAAAAAACCCTCCACATTGCTAAGTTATTTACTTCATTGGCCGATAGGCTGAAAAGATCAAACAATAATTGCATGAAGATTCAATCTGATTAATTGAAATTTCAATATTTTACAAGGCATTGAATGCATTTGTACGCCATTGAGGAGCAACAGATGATGAGCGTATGCAACGTAGCCTGATTGGGATAGGGGCTTCATTTACCAGTAACTGACGTATAACGAATGGCAGTGGAGTGGTGATAATGAAGAATGTGGGAAGCAGTAACACACTGAAAAAACTATGGCTGGCCTGTGCGTTGACCCTGTCTGCGGGAGCTTCTTGCGCAGATATGTGGGCACCTATCTTTCAGGAACAACTGGAGAGTGCACGAACGGGTGATGCCGATGCCCAGTATCAACTGGCCGCCATGTACCTGAAGGGACAGGGTACACAAGCCAGTCGGGAACAAGCCATACATTGGCTGGAGCAGGCATCGAATCAGCAGCATGAAGGGGCAGAATCGCGCCTGCGGCGTATTCACGCCAATGAGGAAAAATTCCAGCAGACCCGCAAACAGGCTCTTGGCGGCAACGCGGAAGCCCAATATGAATTGGCGCAGCGTTATCTCAATGGATCGGGTGTTGCCCCTGATGAAACCAAGGCCATTGAATGGTTGCAAAAGGCCCATGAACAGGGAAATGACAAGGCTACGACCCGTCTGGGGATTGTTTATTTCAAGTCCGCCACCAGTGAAGCCATGTTACAACGCGCCTTTTCCCTGCTTACCCAGGCCAGTGGCGACAATATGCTGGCTCAGTATTACCTGGGTGAAATGTATGCCGAAGGGAAAGGCGTGAAACAGGATTTTCACATTGCAAAAACCTGGTACCAGCGGGCAGCGGAGAGTGGCTTCAATCGGGCTTATGGCAATGTGGTGAACATGGAAGAAGAAATCCAGATGGAGCAGAGACGGCTGGCTCAGGCGGAAGCAGAAGCGGCCGCTGCCGCAGAAGCCGCGGAGGCGGAGCCAGTGGAATTGGTGCAATCCACTTCTTCGAATGAAGTGCCGGTGCTGGCCAGTGTGGAAGAAGAGCAGGCTATCCCTGCAGAGTCACCGAAAGCAAAAAAGGCAACTTCGGAAAAAACGCTTGAAGTTGTGAAAAAAGAAGGTAAAAAACCCGTTGCAAAGACAAAAACGGCAGCGGAAAGCATATTGGCCTCCCACTGGTTGCGAGGTACAAAACCGCTGGATTTTCTGCCGTCACCTCACACGCGCTGTGAACAGGAAGACGGGAGAATCATTTGCCTGAGTGATAACCTCCAGCGGGAAGATCGTC
>CBDUNQ010000058.1:0-9226 GCA_965368625.1 uncultured Gammaproteobacteria bacterium | reverse complement strand
TGGAAAGGTCGTGAAAAAAGGCTACCAATGGATTTCGAAACCGCTCCGAGAGACGCATGGCCATCCTTACGAGTGAACTTCCATCCTTCCAATCAGCAATACCAGAGAACTATAGACCAGAATCCAGCCCCCGATGATCAGAAATTGCTGCACCATGGACAGGCCCGCCGCCCAAATGACACTTAGCCCACATGCTAACATAAGAAGGTATTCATACAGTAGCACACGTCGCTGAGACCAACCTAGTAACACCAGCCGTTGGTAATAGTGACTGCGGTGCGCCTCCCAGAACCGCTCCCGCCGCGCGACGCGGCGTAGCAGGGTCAGACTGGCATCCACCAGAAACGGCGAAAACACCAACATACCCAACCAGATAGGTAGGATATTCAGTGCATGGGCATACAGCATCAGCCACCCGCTCAGGAATCCCAGGGGTACCGAGCCCACATCGCCCATGAAGATACGCGCCGGTGGAAAGTTGAAACACAGGAAGCCCAGGGCCGCTGTGATCACAAGCCCGCAGAACAGCGCCAGGGCTTCATATCCGGCTCCCCATGCCAGGTAGGCGATTACGGCAAAACCTATGAGGGTCATGCCCACCGCCAAGCCATCCATGCCATCCATGAAGTTGTACAGATTGATACACCATAGCAAAAAACCAAAGGCCAGCCAGCCGGACCAGCTTGATAGCAGGAATTCACCCTGAACCTGGAGTACGAAGGCACTGACCACCGCCATGGCCGCCAACCGTGGCAGGGCGGGAAGCGACCGATGATCATCCACAAAGGAAATCAACAGCAACAGCAGAAAGGCACCACCTTCCAGCCAACCGAATACCAGGGGTAGTTTCAGCAGCCAGAGACACAGCAGCCCCGCCAGCAAGCCCGCCATAATGGCCAGTCCGCCACTGCGCGGCACGGGTTTTACATGCAGGGAGCGGTCATTGGGTGTATCCAGGGCCTGAATGCCGCCCCGCATCTGCACCAGCCAGCGCGTGAGCACCCAACTCACCACAAAGGTGATCAGTGCGGGTAGAAAAGCAGACAGCGAAATGTCAGCCCCCATTCCCCACCCCGGTGCTGCCCCAGAATGCTTCCGTGGCGGCGTAGTGTTGCTGTGTACCTTGAGCGCAATGCATCAGGCACATACTCAAAACCACTTCCAGCCATGATGGGAGAAAAAGGTAACAGCCGAACGGATGAACATTCCCACGTGTCTTCGGCCTTTTTTGGCGGCATCGCCGCCGAAGTGAATAATGCGTACCGCAGGCACATACATCACTTTATGGGCCGGAGCGATGCGCAGACTGAGATCGAAATCTTCAAAATACATAAAGAAGGCTTCCCTGAATCCACCCACTGCCTGCAATACTGATGTCCGACAAAACATGAATGCACCACTGCCCAGGGGTACCGGTGCCACTTCATTGGCCGCCACCACATGGTGCATTTCATAACGGGCCAGGCGCGCCGCGAACCAGGGTTTCATCCAGGAGGGTGCAAAGCCACGAATCAACAGGTCCAATACACTGGGATAGGCCTTGCAGAGATACTCCCTCTCCCCCTGCTCCGAATACACAGCAGGCACCACTATCGCGGCTTCTTCATGCTGTTCCATATACGAAATGGCTTGCTCCAGGGCATCCACCTGCAATACCACATCGGGATTCAAAATCAGATGAAAGACACAGGTGCTTTCTCGAATCCCCAGGTTATGCCCCATGCCATACCCCACATTGCCATGACCGGTGAACAGACGCACCTGATCCCAGAGGGCATTGGCCTGCTCCCGGGCAGCCAGCCTGGTCATACGCGCCTGATCCGCTATCTGTGGTCCATTATCGATCAGTTGCAGTTCCAGTGTCTGCACCCATTGCCGCTGTTTAGCCTGGGCCGCAGCCGATATCAGGCTTTGCAGGGTCTTTTCCAGTGCGTCGTAATCAGCCTGATAGGTTACGATGGAGATGGACAGACTGCTATGGTTCCGTGCGGGCATCACAGCATGCGGGGCACTCATAGCTCCCATACCCGGTCAGTTTGCAGTCTGCTGTACAGAGGGGAAACAGCCATCATCCCGATACGGCAGGCTCCACCCGATTGTATACATCTTCAAAGCGCACGATATCGTCTTCGCCGAGATAGCTTCCCGATTGCACTTCAATCATTTCCAGAGGAATGGCACCGGGGTTTTCCAGACGATGTTTCACCCCCAGCGGAATAAAAGTGGATTCATTTTCCGTGAGCATGAACACTTCATCACCACGGGTGACCTTGGCGGTACCCTTCACCACAATCCAGTGTTCGGCGCGATGATGATGTAATTGCAGGGATAGCGATGCCCCCTGTTTTACCCGAATACGCTTCACCTGATAGCGCGGTCCGCAATCAATACCTTCATAATCGCCCCAGGGACGAAACACCCGGGTGTGAAATTCACATTCCTGCCGATCCTTTTCCTTGAGCTGATTGACAATATGTTTCACATCCTGCGCCCGGTCCTTGTTCACCACCAGTACCGCATCCGCCGTTTCAATCACCACCAGATTATCCACCCCCACGGCGGAGATGGAGCGGTGATTGGCCATGAGCAAGGCATTTTTCACATCGTGGGTATGCACATCCCCACGGGTGACATTGGCATGCTCATCCTTGGCGGATATCTCCCAGATGGAAGACCAGGCACCGATATCCGACCACTCTGTCTGCAGGGGCACCACGGCGGCGCGATCGGTCTTTTCCATCACGGCGTAATCGATGGAATCGGCAGGACAGCCCAGGAAAAGCGTGCGGTCGGGTCGAACAAAGTCCTGGTCTTCGCGCCCCTGGGCCAGGGCGTCGCGGCAAGCGGCCAGTATATCCGGTTGATAGCGGCCGATTTCCTCCAGCCAACGATCGGCACGCAGCAGGAACAGGCCACTGTTCCACAGATAGTCGCCGCTTTCCAGATAACCCTGCGCCGTAGCCAGGTCCGGCTTTTCCACAAAAGCCGCCACGGCACTGGCCCCGGAATCTCCAAGGGCATCCCCCTTGCGAATATAGCCATAACCGGTTTCCGCCCGATCGGGCACGATCCCGAAGGTCACCAGGGAACCGGCTTCGGCCACGGGAAGCCCGGTGATCACCACCGACTGAAAGGCTTTCTTATGGGGAATCACATGGTCGGCCGGCATGGCCAGCATCATGGCATCGGGATCCTGCTGTTGCAGGTACAGGGCCGCCAGGGTCAATGCAGGGGCGGTATTGCGCCCCTTGGGTTCCAGTAGAATGGCCCTTGGCGGTGTATCAATGGCCTGTAATTGCTCGGCCACCAGGAAGCGGTGTTCTTCATTACAGACCAGGACCGGGGCACCCAGATTTTCCATCCCCGCCAGCCGCTGCACCGTATCCTGCAGAAGGCTTTGCTCCCCCATCAGGGGTAACAGGGGCTTGGGGTAGAACTCCCGCGACATGGGCCATAAGCGGGTTCCCGCGCCGCCGGTGAGCACCACTGGATAAACTGTCATATTGCGCCTCTTCCTGCCTTTTCTATTATGTTCGCCCCGGGATAGCACATCCCCGGGCGCGGGTGCAGATTGCCCTGGGATTATCACACATTCATACCAGTAGCAGAACCGCTGCACTGCCGCAGGGGAGCCCCGGACATTGGGGTGGGGTGATAGGGATCACTCTCCGTAGCGTGGCCGAACCTCGATCTTACGGCGGTTACGCTCGATGGTTTTGCGGCCGATTCCTTTTACCCGGGTAAGCTGATCGACACTGAAAAAAGGCCCATGCCGCTCCCGGTATCGGACAATGGACTCCGCCTTGACGGGCCCCACCCCCTGCATGGTTTGTGCAATTTGGGCGGCATCGGCCCGATTGAGATCCAGCCGTTGCGCGTGCACACTCACCCCTTGCACGGCAAGCAGCATTGCGAGCAAACCCGCCCGCCATGAACATTTCATGGTCACCTCCCTGTTTCCTTACCCGGAACCCTCCTGGCCCCGTGTTGAAAATAGAAAGGTTGTTATAAGCCAGACCGGCTTTTCATTCCAGTGCCGCCAGCGTGGCATTGATACTCTTCAACATTTCCACCGGATTCGGCGCCTGAGTCACCGGGCGCCCGATCACCAGGTAGTCGGAACCCTGGCGTACCGCCTCTTCCGGGGTCAAGACGCGCTTCTGATCACCCAGCGCACTGCCGGTGGGACGCACTCCCGGCGTGACCAGGAAAAAATCATTTCCTTCACTGGCACGCAAGGTGGCACTCTCCCGGGGTGAGCACACTACGCCGTCGAGACCGGCCCGGTGTGCCAGGGCCGCCAGCCGGGACACCTGCTCCGCCGGGCTGGAGGTCAAACCGATTTCCGCCAGGTCTTCCTGCTCCATGCTGGTCAGCACAGTGACACCGATGAGCAAGGGCCGTTGTCCACGGTTTTCCAGGGCTTCCCGTGCCGCTTCCATCATGCGCCGTCCGCCACTGGCATGGACGTTCATCATCCATACTCCCAGATCCGCGGCCGCCACACAGGCTTGCGCCACCGTGTTGGGAATATCATGGAATTTGAGGTCCAGGAACAGGTCATATCCCGCTGCCACCAGCTGTTCCACCAATGCTGGACCGCCACGGGTGAACAGTTCCTTGCCCACTTTCAAGCGGCACAGGTCCGGAGATACCGAACCGACAAAATCCAGCGCCTGGCCGGCAGTGGGATAATCCAGTGCCACGATCACCCGCGGCCCCATGTTTTTTTTCATTACAAACCTCGTATCCGTTTATTCGCCTTCCACACCATAAATCGGTTTCACGCTGTTCCATTCCTTACAGCCGGGACATTGCCAATGCAGGGCCTTGCCGGTGAAGCCACAGGCATGACAGCGATAGACCGGCTTGTCTTTCAGCAGGCGGTCGGTCAGCCCCTTGAGGATCAGCAGATTGTCCCTGGCTTCCCCTTCCGCACTTTCCAGGTTCATGGCGATTAACCGGGAAAGTCCACGCAGCGAGGGTCTTATGCGCAACTGGCCGGTGATGAATTCCCGGCCTTCATGTTCGCCGCGGTTTCGCGTGATCAATTCCGCCAGGGCCAACACCGGAGAAACACCACTGTATTTATGCAGCACCGACTCCAGCAGTTGCATCAATTCATCATGCTTGCCCAGATTCTCATAACAGGTACACAGGGGCTGGATCACTTCCGGAAGAAAATCGATATCCTGGGTTTCCACCCGCCGGTACGCGCGTATCGCCTGCTTGCAATCCCCGGCTTCACGCGCCACATCGCCCTGCAGAATGCTGGCACGCACACATTGCTTATCCTGGGTCAGTGCCCGTTTCAACATTTGCTGCACACCCGCGTGATCACCCCGGGTAGCGGCTTCTTCGGCCAGCTCACAGTAAAACTGGGCGATGACCGATGACATGTTGTGCCCATTCACCGTACCCAGGCGCCGCGCCGTCTGAATCGCCCGGTCCCAGTCTTTTTCCTGCTGATAAATCACCAGTAATTGTTGCAGGGCTTCATGGGTATGGACATCGATTTCCACCAGTTCTTCAAACAGGCTTTCCGCACGGTCCAGCAAGCCGGCACGCATATAATCCTGACCCAGTTCCATCAATGCCTGTGAGCGCTGATGGGCATTGAGTGTGGGGCGGGCAATGAGATTTTGATGAATATGAATAGCACGATCCACTTCTCCGCGGCGACGGAACAGGTTGCCCAGGGCAAGATGGGTTTCCACGGTATCGCTGTTCACTTCCAGCATTCGAATGAAAATCTCGATGGCCTTGTCGGGTTGCTCATTGAGCAGGTAATTCAATCCCTGAAAATAATCCGAGCTCAGCTCCGGGTTGATGCAATCCCCCGATTTGCGCTCACTGCGGCGCGCTACCAGCCAGCCCGAAAAGGCGGCAATGGGTAACAGCAACCAGAGCAATTCCTGCATGGTCAGCGCGCGTCTTTAATGGGAATGGCGCGCAGGTTACTCACTTCTCGCTCCGCCATATCCACCTTGCGCTGTAACTGTACATTGCGGCGCTTCAAGCCAACCACCAGGGAGATACTGACCAGCACGCCCAGCAATACACCCAGTGCCAGGGTACTCACCAGCGCCATGGAAAGGGGAATGGCCACGGTGCCCAGATAATAGTTCAGCTGCACTTCCTCGGCATTTAGTACGGCAAAGGACAGGCCGAGCATGACCAGGGCAATGATGATGATGATTCCAAGCAAACGGAGCATAGCTTCTCCTTCCTCCAGGTACGGCACGGGCCGTACAGCATACAAAGTCATTCGGCACACTCGGGCCGGCTGACTGCAATGGTAGTCTCAGGCTGTGCCGCAATGGTAAACGGTTTGTGATTTCATGGTAAAACGTGCCTTATCACGGCTTCCCGCCTCGCACCGGGACAAAAGAGGCACATAGAGGCCCGGCGACACAAAGGCACCAGTATATTGCATGCACGGAAATAAAAAAGGCCGCATCGAGGCAATCGATGCGGCCTTTATGGACTTGCTGCCTGTTTAGGAGGCAGGGATGATGTTGGGCACCCGTGAACGGCTGTCATTGACCCGTTCCCGTAATTCCTTGCCCGGCTTGAAGTGCGGCACATATTTGGAAGCCAGCGCCACGGCATCGCCCGTCTTCGGGTTTCTACCCAGCCGGGGTGGCCGGTAGTGCAGTGAAAAACTTCCGAAGCCGCGAATCTCGATTCGCTCACCGGTAGCAAGCGACTGGCTCATCTGTTCCAGCAGACTCTTAACCGCCAACTCCACATCCTTGTGGTTGAGATGACTATTCTTGGTTGCGAGTATTTCAATCAACTCAGATTTTGTCATAGTTTGCTTTTCCCAACATCCTCAAACAGCACTGTAGCGTCACATCAATGGGCCGGATACCCACCGGCCCTCCCTGATAATCGACGTTACTCGCCGTTATTGTTTCCCATTTGCTGCTTCAGCAGATCACCCAGACTGGTGGTTGCCGAGCCAGCACCCTGTGAGTATTCCTTCACAACGGCAGCTTCTTCATCACTGTCCTTGGCCTTGATGGAAAGACTGATGGAGCGGTTCTTGCGATCCACACCCATGAACTTGGCTTCCACTTCCTGACCCACTGACAGTACCGTGCGGGCATCTTCCACACGGTCGCGGGCCAGTTCAGAGGCACGCAGGATTCCTTCGATACCGTCGCCTAGGTCAATGATAGCGGCCTTGGCATCCACTTCCTTAACCGTACCCTTCACGAAGCTGCCCTTGGCATGCTCGGCGGCATAGTTGGAGAAGGGATCCTTGTCCATTTGCTTCAGACCCAGGGAAATGCGCTCGCGCTCCGGATCAACGGCCAGCACAATAGCTTCCAGTTCATCACCCTTCTTGAAATTATGGACGGCTTCTTCGCCGGGTACATTCCAGGAGATGTCGGAAAGATGGATCAAACCATCGATACCGCCATCCAGGCCGATGAATACGCCGAAATCGGTAATGGACTTGATGGCGCCACTGACCTTGTCACCCTTGTTATGGGTAGCGGCGAATTCTTCCCAGGGATTGGCATGACACTGCTTCATGCCCAGGGAAATACGGCGACGCTCTTCATCGATATCCAACACCAGCACTTCCACTTCCTGGCCCACATGCACCATCTTGGCCGGGTTGACGTTCTTGTTGGTCCAGTCCATTTCAGAAACATGCACCAGGCCTTCCACACCCTCTTCGATTTCCACGAAGCAACCGTAGTCGGCGATATTGGTCACCTTGCCGAACAGGCGGGTGCTTTCCGGATAACGACGTGCCAGATCCGCCCAGGGATCCTGACCCAGTTGCTTCAATCCCAGGGATACGCGATTGCGTTCACGATCGAACTTCAACACCTTGACGTCGATTTCCTGACCGACTTCCACAATTTCGGAAGGATGCTTGACGCGCTTCCACGCCATGTCGGTGATGTGCAGCAAACCATCGATGCCACCCAGGTCTACGAACACGCCGTAATCGGTGAGGTTCTTCACGATCCCCTTGACGGACATGCCTTCCTGCAGATTCTTCAGCAGCTCTTCGCGTTCCGCACTGTATTCGGATTCCACCACCGCACGGCGGGAAACCACGACATTGTTGCGCTTCTGATCGAGCTTGATGACTTTGAACTCCAGCTCCTTGCCTTCAAGGTAAGTGGTGTCGCGTACCGGACGCACATCCACCAGGGAGCCCGGCAGGAAGGCACGGATGTCTTCCACATCCACGGTGAAACCGCCCTTGACCTTGCCGCTGATTAAACCCTTGACGATATCGCCATTTTCAAACGCGGTTTCCAGACGCTTCCACACCTGGGCGCGCTTGGCTTTTTCACGCGACAACCGCGTGGCGCCAAAGCCGTCTTCCACGGCCTCGAGGGCCACTTCAACGGCATCACCCACGGCCACTTCCAACTCGCCCTGGGGATTCTGAAACTGATCAATGGGAATGATGCCTTCCGATTTCAGGCCCGCGTGGACCACAACCACATCGGGATGGATGGCAACCACCACACCCGTGACAATGGAGCCAGGGCGCATTTCTTTGGTGGAAAGGCTTTCTTCAAAGAGTTCAGCGAAACTTTCAGTCATGGAAAATCGATCCTTGAACCGATACACGGTTCAGTTTTTCGCGACCGGGCTCAAACCGAAGGCCGGCGGCAAAAAGTTGTAGTGAATGACAAACCCGGAGTCCGCTTCCAGGCCACGAATCAAGGGGTCGAATCATACTCCCTGTTACTAGTTCTTTCAAGCACTTATGCGTCCAGCGATGAATTCCAGGGCTTGCTCCACCACGGCTTCGATGCGAAGTGCACTGCTATCAATGAGCATAGCGTCTTTTGCTGGCTTCAAGGGGGCCACGGCGCGATTCGCGTCGCGCGCATCACGCTCGGAAATCTCTTGGATGAGCGCGGTATAATCCGCTTCAATTCCCATTTCTTTCAATTGCTTACATCGTCTTTCCGCACGTTTTTCCGGACTGGCGGTGAGAAAGATCTTGGCCGCTGCGTCGGGAAATACCACCGTACCCATGTCCCGACCATCGGCCACCAGCCCGGGTGCCTGCCGGAATGCCCGCTGGCGTTCCAGCAGGGCGGCGCGCACGGCTTTGGCGTCTAGCTCGCCGAAGGCCTTCTTGGCCAGCTTCATCTTCTTGCCGAGCTTGGGGCCGAGCGTGCGGAAGTTCGGCTTGATCACGTACTGCACGTGAGCCTTTTCAGCCGGGGTAAAGGCCAGC
>CBDUNQ010000057.1:0-9257 GCA_965368625.1 uncultured Gammaproteobacteria bacterium | reverse complement strand
ATGTACGGCGGAAAAACAGTCTGGCGGCAATGGCAGGCAACGCAGTGCAACGGAAAAACAGGATGCCATTGAACAATCCGCCTATGAAATGAAACCGACGGCGACGGATCAAACAGTAAACGAGTCTGCCTTGCTCGATTCCCCCGAAGCCATCATGGACCGTGCCATTGAAAGTGCCGTGGTGCGCTCCGTGTTCGGTCACAATGACATGAGTCGCCGCTCCTTCCTCGGCCTGCTGGGAGGCGGAACCGCGGCTGCCCTGCTTTCCTCCCTCTTTCCCATGGATGCCGCCAAAGCGGCGCTGAAGGAATCCATGGGTAAACTGGAGAAAAGCAAACTCAGCGTGGGTTTTGTACCCATCACCTGTGCGACGCCCATCATCATGGCGCACCCCATGGGGTTTTATGCCAAATACGGTCTGGATGTGGAAGTGATTAAAACCGCGGGCTGGGCGGTGGCACGGGATAAGTCTCTCGCCAAGGAATACGATGCCTCTCACATGCTCACCCCGATGCCTCTGGCCATGACCATGGGGGCAGGCTCCACGGCTACTCCCTACCTGATGCCGGCCGTGGAAAACATCAATGGCCAGGCCATTGTGCTGCACGTGGATCACAAGGACAAACGCGACCCCAAAGACTGGAAGGGCTTCAAGTTCGGCGTACCCTTCGAATACTCCATGCATAATTTCCTGTTACGTTACTATGTGGCTGAGCACGGCCTTGACCCGGACAAGGATATTCAGATCCGCGTGGTTCCACCACCGGAAATGGTGGCAAATCTACGGGCTGGAAACCTGGATGGCTACCTTTCCCCTGACCCGTTCAACCAGCGTGCTATCTGGGAAAAGGTCGGCTTTATTCACACCCTGACCAAAGACATCTGGGAAGGTCACCCCTGTTGCGCCTTTGCCTGCAGCCAGGAATTCGCCACCACCAACCCCAATACCTATGGCGCCCTGCTGCGCGCCATCATCGATGCCACCCACTATTCGGCCAAGCAGGAAAATCGCAAGGAAATCTCCGCCGCAATTGCACCGAAAAACTACCTCAACCAGCCGGAAGCCGTCATCGCCCAAGTGCTTACCGGGCGTTATGCCGATGGCCTCGGTGGCATTCAGGATGTTCCGGACCGCATCGACTTCGACCCCTTCCCCTGGCACTCCATGGGCGTGTGGATACTTACCCAGATGAAACGCTGGGGGTATATCAAGGGTGACGTTGATTACAAGGCCATCGCTGAACAGGTCTATGTGGCATCCGATGCCGCCAAGATCATGAAAGAGCTTGGCTATGAGCCACCGGCTAAGACCTATGAAAACTACACCATCATGGGTAAGGAGTTCGATTACACCAAGCCCGAGGAATACATCAGCAGTTTTGCCATTCGGAGATAGGCGATGCTCAAGTCCATGAACCTGCGTGCTGCTCTGGTATCCGTGCTGCTGCTGGGATTGTTACTGGGATTCTGGGAAGGACTCAATGTCATTCCGGAAGATACGGAACCCATGTCCGAGTATGAAATGCTTATGGGGGGTGCCTCGCAAGAGGCACGTGTCCCCCCTCCCTCGGAGGTATTCAGCCTGGCCATGGAAGAGCTGGGAAACCCCTTTTATGATGCCGGGCCCAACGACAAGGGAATCGGTATTCAGCTGGGTTACTCTCTCTACCGGGTGTTGACCGGCTTTCTCATGGCCGCACTGGTGGCCTTACCCATCGGATTCCTGGTGGGTATGTCACCATTGATGCATAAGGCACTCAACCCCTTCATTCAGGTATTGAGGCCCATATCCCCCCTGGCGTGGATGCCCCTGGCCCTGTTTATCATCAAGGATTCGGAAGCATCGGCCATCTTTGTAATTTTCATCTGCTCCATCTGGCCCATGTTGATCAATACGGCTTTTGGCGTGGCCAATGTGCGCCAGGACTGGGTCAATGTTGCACGGACGCACGAGCTGAGCCCCATTCGTACCGCCTTGCTGGTAATCCTTCCGGCAGCGGCACCCACCATTCTCACCGGCATGCGCATGTCCATTGGTATCGCCTGGCTGGTAATTGTGGCGGCCGAGATGCTGGTGGGTGGTACCGGCATCGGCTACTACGTCTGGAATGAATGGAATAACCTGGATCTGGCTAGCGTGATCTTTTCCATACTCATGATCGGCCTGGTGGGCATGCTCCTCGACCTGGCCCTGGGCAGCATAAGCCGTCTGGTCGCCTACGACGAATAGAGGTTACTACATGTCATCACATTTTGTAGAAGTACAGGGACTGGCGAAGCGCTACCCCGCTCCAGGCAGTGAAAAGGATTTGACTGTTTTTGAACATGCCAATTTCGGTATCGACAAGGGGGAGTTCGTCTGCATCATCGGCCATTCCGGCTGTGGAAAATCCACGATTCTCAATATCCTTGCCGGACTGGATGCCGCCAGCGAGGGCGTGGTTATCATGAATGGCAAGGAAGTCGCCGGCCCCAGCCTGGAGCGTGGCGTGGTGTTTCAGAACTACAGCCTGCTGCCCTGGCGGACAACGCTGAAAAATATCACCTTTGCCGTGCAGGCTCGTTGGCCGCGCTGGAGCCGGGATGAAGTGATTCAGCACAGCATGAAATTCATTGAGCTGGTCGGGCTTCATGGTGCCGAAAACCGCAAGCCATCCCAGCTCTCCGGAGGCATGCGTCAACGTGTAAGCATTGCACGGGCCTTCGCCACACAGCCACAACTGTTATTGATGGATGAGCCTTTTGGCGCACTCGATGCCCTGACCCGCGGCATGATCCAGGAAGAGCTCATCAAGATCTGGGAAGAAACCCATCAAACCGTGTTCATGATCACCCACGATGTGGATGAAGCCATTTTACTGTCAGATCGCATTCTGCTCATGACCAACGGTCCTCATGCCCGCGTGGCGGAATCGGTGCAAGTAAGTATTCCCAGACCAAGAAGCCGCACGGACATCATCCACCATCCGGCGTACTACAAGATTCGCAATCACCTGGTGGATTTCCTGGTCAATCGCTCAAAAGAATTATCCGGAGAAAGACCTGCACCCACTTCACCAGAGGATTCCAGTCATCCGGACAGGGTGGATCCGGCAAACCAGAAAACCGATCAGGCACAACTTGAGCGGATGGTGGTACAAGCCTGAGCACAGAAGTTGAAACCTATGCAACCAAACAGGAAGAAAAGGAAAGACCGATGAACAAACTCGAAATGACGGAAACCATTCTTGCTGCCAAGGCCGCTTCCGGGCTTGGCTGGGAAGCGATCGCGGACAAGGTGGGACTGGCCCCTGTCTTCCTGACTTCAGCCTGCCTCGGCATGAATAGCCTGAAGTCCGAATTTGCCGATAAGCTTTGTAACACATTATCCCTGGACAGCGAAGTCTCGGCAGCTCTGCAGGCATTTCCGCACAAGAGTTGGGATAAGCTGGTCCCCACGGATCCTGTGATTTACCGTTTATATGAAATTGTCGGTGTCTATGGCGATACCATTAAGGAAATTATTCATGAAAAGTTCGGTGACGGAATCATGAGTGCCATCGATTTTTCCATGCATATTGATAAGGAGGAAAACCCGGCTGGTGATCGAGTGGTCGTCACCATGAACGGAAAATTCCTGCCTTATAAATCCTGGTGATCGCTTGCGCTTCGACTCTTTATCCACGCATCTCATCACACAAGGCATCTAATGACAGACCCGCAACGACCACCTCTTCCTCCATTTAATGAGGACAGCGCACGGGTGAAAGCACGTGCCGCTGAAGATGCCTGGAATTCCCGGAATCCGGAACGGGTTGCCCTGGCCTATACAGAAGATTGTATCTGGCGTAACCGGTCGGAATTCTTTTCCGGCCGTAGCGCCATTATTGATTTTCTCAAAAGGAAATGGTCACGGGAACTGGACTACCGTTTGATCAAGGAAGTCTGGGCCTGTTCCGGAAATCGTATTGCCGTACGCTTCGCCTACGAGTGGCACGATGACGCTGGATCCTGGTATCGCTCCTATGGCAATGAGAATTGGGAATTCTCCGCCTCCGGACTGATGAGCCGACGCATGGCCAGCATCAATGACGTGCCCATAAGGGAAGACCAGCGATTATTTCACTGGCCTGCAGGTCCGAGACCGGAAGATCATCCTGGACTTAGCGAACTCAATTTATGAGCAATCACCGGCATCACAGGCTAAAGCGGTAGTCCACCGGGGGATGTCCGCGAAATCACCTACACTGCTTATCACTATGGTCATTCCCTGGAAAGTTCATTGCGTAGTGCGGCCGCCAGACGGGAATCCGAGGCATACATCACCCCTTCGTGATTCATGAATGTGGAATCCCGTCGGTTCAACGCCAAAGGCTGTCCGTAGTAATCACTGGCGGCCGCACCACAGGCCTGAAAGATGGCGGCGCTTGCCGCAAAATCCCACAGGCTGCCTCCACCCTGCTGTGGTTTTGGCAATTTGAAGTAACAGCCCGGTGCATGTTCAAGCACCTGCATGGCATTCATTGCGGCCCCATCCCCCACCCGGGTTTCCACGGTGGAACAACCCTGTCGAGTCGCCACGGCCTTTATACCTTCCCATATCCGCCCAAAGTCATTTCGCTGATCAAACCCCCGATCCAGCACCAGGGTAAACGGCCGGCCTTGCTGTGGTGCCGCAACGGATTGCCAGGGTTCGTCCTGCCGGCTGGCCTCCTGCCCGCTCACTGCGGAATAGAGGATATCGGTGACCGGGTTATACACCACCCCGATCAAGGGCGTACCATCCCGCGCCACCAGACCAATGGAAACCGAATATCCCGGCCTGGACTCGACAAAGGCCAGGGTCCCATCCAATGGATCCACGGACCAGAAGGCGTCTTTCACCAACCGCATCCCGTCATCCGGGCTTTCCTCGGTAAGCAGTGCCAGATCATAACGGTCACAACTTGGCTTCAATACAGCGCGAATCAGCGTATCCGCCTGGCGATCCACCTCGGTGACCACCTGTGAAGCGGGATTACTGCCCCCGCTTTTGTAGTCGACCTTGAATTCACGAAGCCTGGATGCCTGAATACCGGCACCCGCTTCCCGGGCTGCCTGTACTGCGAGCCCCCGTAGTTCATTGAGTGCTTGCTGGGTAAAGGTCTTCATCCTTGCGACGACCGACTCAACTGTGTCAATACCTGCCGGGCCAGCCGCTCACTGTAGCTATGGATCTTCCAGTGCCCGGGGCTCCAGCCTTTCATAAAGCGGTGAAAATCCGTCCAGGCCACTGGATACAGGGCACGCCATTCCGCTTCGATCCGTTTTGAGTCAAGGGTGAGGCCGCGGCTTGCCAACGCTCCACCAAGTGCATGGAAGTAATAATCCAGCAAGGCGGTTTCATGACGCTCACAGGCTTCTTCATTAAGACAACTGCCAATGAAATAGGCAACATCCTTCATACCACAACCACCTCCCACATACTGGAAATCCACTGCCGCAACCCGCGTGCCATCTTCAGAAAAACAGAAGTTGGCCAACTTGGCATCGCCATGAATAAAGGTCTGGTATCGTGTCTCGCGCAGCAATCGGTCAATTTCGCCGGCAGCATTCCGTAACGCAGTATCGTCCAGTGCCGCAAGTTCATCGGGACGCGTATCCAGGTGCCAGTAGGAACCCACCTTCCACAGACCCGTGGGGGTTTCCCCCAGAAAGGTCGCGTGGAAATGCGCCAGCCAGTTCAGGCAGGTTTTCATCTGCTCCAGTGAAACCGTATGCTTGCGCAAGGGAAATCCGCTGACATCCAGATCCTCAAACACCATCAGGAATTCATCGGCAGACGACTCCAGGGCAAGGCAGGCCGGTACACGGCAATGATCATCGCAGGCAGCCGCCCAATCCCGGTACCAGGCGGTTTCCACCTCATAGGAGCGCACCTTGCGCTGATGGGAACGATCCGTATTCCAACCCCTGGGGTGATGATGCCGATCCGGTAATTTCACATGCTTGACCACCACCTGTGGCCGATCCGCACCCTGCAGGCCATAGCGCATGATTTTCCCATAGCCACTCCACAGGGATTGAATATCTTCCAGGTGATATACGGCATCCGCGCCGGTGGCGTGAAGAATGACTTGCTGAAATGTGTGCTTCATTGCAGATCGGTGTTTGCAAAAAAGAGGACTTACAAGGATAGTGTTGTATTGCCACGCATCATATCAGATTTTCGTGACCGTTCCGGGTAAGCACCCGCCAAGAGGCTGAATACACCTGTCAGCACTATATCGGAATTGAGCCACGGCATACCGGATTCTCCAGGACGGTTACGCTCTCCCAGGGGGAGGCCACTATCTCAGGTGTATCTGGTCATATCTGGTCATCGCCGTTATTTCCACTACCGGAAGAAAATCGCATTTCAGCCATAAAACATGACAAATACGAGTACAAGTATTATCATACAAAAACTGTACACAGCGCTTGACTCACCCATTGAACATGACCAACACGTTTGCGCCTGAAAATGAACCGGATAGCACCGGTTTCTACCCGATTCGCACGGTATCCAGCCTGACCGGCATCAATGCAGTGACCCTGCGTGCCTGGGAGCGTCGTTACAAGCTGATACAACCGCAACGAACGCCCAAAGGCCATCGCCTATACACTCGGGAAGATGTGGCGCGCATTCAGCGTGTCCTTGCCTTGTTGCGTCAGGGCATTTCCATCGGGCAGGTAAAACCACTGCTTGATACCGCCATTCCCAATACAGAAGATCTTGCCAGTCAAGATCGGGAAGATGAATGGCAACGCTATCAAACGCGTATGTTACGGGCCATTTCCCGCTTCGATGAAGCGGCACTGGATGCGGCGTATAACGATGCCCTTTCCCTCTATCCCGTGGATCTCGTGCTGCGTAACCTGGCAACCCCCTTATTACAGCATCTGGGTAAGCAATGGAAAGAGCACCCCGCCGGCATAGCGGAAGAACATTTTTTCTCTGTATACCTGCGAAACAAGATCGGTGCCCGTATACACCATTTAAATGCCCGGGAAACAGGCCCCCTGCTCTTGATCAGTTGCTTTCCGGGTGAATATCATGAAGTGGGCATGCTGTTTTTCGCCCTTGCAGCGGTAAGCCATGGTTATCGCGTACTCCTGTTCGGCGCCAACCTTCCCCTGGAGCAGATACCCGCGGTACTGGAAAAACGCCGCTGCGATGCCATCGTATTATCCGGTTCTGCCCGACCCGCCAAAGGATTACTGGATGAGCCGCTCAATTCTCTTGTGGCTCAGGTGAATATACCCGTATTTGTGGGTGGCGCCATTTCCAATCGACATGACGAAGCGATTTCCGCCGCTGGGGCAATCAATATCGGCATGCAATTTCAAGCGGCACTGGAAACCATTGCCAGTGAATTGATGGTATCCCGAAAAGATTGAAGGAATATCACACTATGGTTTGGCCGGGCGATGGGGGCAATCGGCCCATCGCCAATGCGCATTTCAGCCATCCATCTGCGCATAGACAATGCCACGCAGACGGACTTCAGAGAGTAATTCATGAAAGGCATCTTCTACGGCTACCTGCTCTCCGCGGAAACCCATCTCAATGAAATCGGTTTTTCCCAGATGAGGAAGACTGAATAAGCGCGCCCTGGGATGGCGCAGGCATAAATCACCCATCAGCGGCAACAGGTCTGATTCTTTCACGCCCAACAGCCTGATGGCACGCTCAGCGGATACGGCCTGCTTACCCGGGTAGTATCGTTTCATCACCCAGTCCAACATTGGCCATGCCATTTGCGGAAATCCGGGGAAAAAGTGGTGCTCATACAGCGTAAACCCCGGAATACCATTGTGCTCATTGGGAATCAGTAGACAGTCCAGGGGCAGGTCTGCCATCCGTATCCGGTTGGGATAAGCCGCCTCGCCAAACCGGGCTTCGATGGATTTCACAGCTTCCTGGTTGCGGGTAAGCGGTGCACCAAAGGCCTGCGCCGCCGCCTGCCGAGTATTGTCATCCGGGGTGGCTCCGATGCCACCAAAACAAAAAGCCGGTATATCATCCTGCTGGGTACACTTCAGTATCTCCTGCAAGCGTTGCCCATGGTCACCAACCGTCATGGACCAGGCCACCGTACTTCCCCGCTCCTCCAGCCGTTCTATAACGTGAGCAAGATGCCGATCCTTGCGTTTTCCATTAAGGATTTCATCACCCACTACCAGCACACCGAATTCATGGGTATGTTTCATTAGAATTATACCGTATTCCGTAATCCCAATTGATCCGGATGAGGATTCAGATAGACCTGACGGCTGATATACGGGTGCGGTGATACCTTGAAATGGTGGCGAAGCAGCTTCACGGGTACCGCCAAAGGGTACTCTCCAAGCCGATAGGCTTCTATGGTTTGCGCCAGATCCTCTCGATGATCCCGGGAAAGACTGTTTTTAAGATATCCAAGCAAGTGATACAAAACATTACTGTGTTGCTTTCTCGTGGAGGGTTTACTCAAACCCTCCATTAGCATGGAAATATACTTTTCAGCGATCGCATCCAGCGTGTCTGCGCGCAAATCAGAGAGCGCTCTTCCCAGCGTCTGATACATGGCCGTACTATGCGCCATTAACAGATATTTGTGGCTGGCATGAAATTCAAGCAAGGCGGATTTACTGATGCCTTCTTTACACAAGCTCTTCCAGCGGGCATAGACATATACCCGCATAATGAAATTCTCACGCAATCCTGCATCGTTGAGGCGCCCCTCTTCCTCTACAGGCAGCAGTGGATCAGCATTCATGATTTCTTCGGCAAATATACCGGTGGCATTTCTTTCCGGCATTCCGTTTTCGTTATACAGCTTCACACGGGTCATTCCACAGCTGGGCGAATCTTTTTTGAATACGAAGCCGCAAAGTTCATCTATGTTCTCGGCAACCGTCCTGCCATAGGTGCGCAGCGGCTGGGTCACATTGAGCCCCTCATCCTTGACCCCGATGGCCTGCGGGTTGCTGCGGCTTCCCACCAGGCGAATGGGCTGGCGCGGAGTCCCCATGCCAATGGCAACTTCCGGGCAATAGGAAATCAATTGAAAGTAATCCGCCAGAATATCGGTCAGGTAGCGGCAATGCTTGTGTCCACCATCAAAGCGGACTTTCCTACCCAGCAAGCAGGCACTCACGCCCACTCGAATGGATGCGGGAAACGCGGCATTCAACTTTGAATCGTTCATGATGGCCTCTCTGGTAATAGCGGATAACCGGCCAGGTTGGTGCGCTTAGGAATCACCCCCTGCATG
>CBDUNQ010000056.1:0-9289 GCA_965368625.1 uncultured Gammaproteobacteria bacterium | reverse complement strand
CACGCTTTCAGGGGCTGTCGCCGACGGCATCGACGTGGCAGCCACCATTGCCTCGGGGTCCTGCAGGTTCAGATAGTAAAAACCCCCGGCTGCCAATCCGGCACCCAGTAACAATCCAAGCAGGCCACCAGACAACCAGCCACTCCCGGTTTTGGGTTCCGCCAAAGGCGGTTGCACTACGGGTGATGGCGTAGCCCGTAACGGCGCTTCACTGCGGCTCTGTGCCACGGGCTGCTCATCCAGCGAGGGCACATCCAGAAACTGAACCGGTACAGACTGCTGCAGCGCCTCCAGTTCAACCTGCAGGCGCGCCAATTCGGCTTCCAGTTGTTTTTTGCCATCTTCCGCTTCGGCACGCAGGCGAACTGCAATTTGCACATTTTTCCGCGCTTCCTCTAATTCGCCCCGCAACTGTGCCTGGTTATCTGTTGCACCGGCAGACTCTCCGGAATGCAATTCTGCCAGACCCTGGGCCACTTCCGCTTCGGCGCGCAACTGATTCATTTCCTTGCGCATGGCTTGCTCGGCTTCCTGGTGCTGTGCCACTTCCTGGCGCAGGGCATCCAATTGCGCCTTAGCACCGGATAACTCATTTTCCAGGCTGCGCTGACGCGACTCACTCTGTTCCAGCTCATCACCGGCATCCAGCAGTTGCGACAGTTGTTCCTGTTCCTGCTCCTGCTGCCGTATGCGTAACTCCGCTGCTTCCAGTGCCTTGGCCTTTTCCTCCAGATGGCTCTGCAGTGCCCGCATGTCGCGATCCCGGGTCTCGGTAAGTTCAACAATTTCCTGGCGCATACCCTCTACCAGAACCTGTTGCTCTTTAACGGTATTCTGCAGTTCATCCAACTCATGGCCGGCTTTTGCATTGGAAGCGTCTTCGGCTTCGCGCTGTGCCGCTTCGAGCGCCTGCTGCAGATCCTCCATCTTCTTCTGAGCACCCTGTAGCTGCTCTTCCAATTCCGTGATACGGGTTTGCGCCGCTTCCTGCCCTACCTGCTGCTCCTGCCACTGCTGCTGCTCTGCCAGAAGACGATCCCGCTCATCGGTAATCTGCTGCAGATCGTCTTTGACCTGTACCTCATAAGCGGCCAAGCGGCTTTGCAAGGCAGCCTGTTCTGCTTGTGCGGTTTCTCTTTCCTGCTCGAGTTGCGCCTGCTGTTGCTCCAGGGCTTCCCCCGCCTTGATCACGGCGGCGAGATCCGCCTGCAGGGCGGCATTTTCCTGTTGTGCCGTTTCCAGTGCCGCCTGCAAGGCTTCACGCTGCCGTGTCACATCGGCTTCATCGCCTTCTACGGCCGCCTGCAACTGTGCCAATTGATCCTGATGAGCCTGTTCCGCAGTGCGCCACTGTTCCTGTAATTGATGAAGCTGAGTCTCCAGGGCTTCCCGTGCTGAATTGGCTTCGGCAAGCTGTTCCTGCAAGGCTTGCTGGGCGGCCAATTGCTGCTCTCCGGTTTCATCCTGCATCGAAACCTGTGCCTGTAGCTGTTCCTGCAGGCGGTTGCGCTCTTCCGTAGCCGCAGCGAGCTGTTCCTGCACTGCGCTCAGTTCCTTTTGCTGTTGCTCGCCGGTTCGTTCATAAGCATCCACCTGGGATTGCAGCGCCTCCTGGGCACGCAGCCCGGCATCCAGCTTCTCCTGCAAGCGGTCACGCTCTTCCTCGATGCTACGGATACTGTCCTGCAGCGCTTCCTGGGCGGCCACGCGATCATTGCCCTGAATCTCCGCCTGGGAGAGATTTTCCTCTAATTGCCGGACGTGCTGCTGACCATCCTGAAGCTGGGATTCCAGCTCGGTAATGCGTGATTCCAGCTTTTCCCGAGCCGCCGACGAGGCAGCATTGAGCGAATCAACTTCCTGTTTGAACCTGGTTTTCCCCTCTTCTTCCTGAGCCTCCAGCTCCTCGACTCTGGCCTGGGCACTGGCCTGTGCCTGCTCCAGCCGCCGCACTTCTTCCTGCCCTGCAGACAGTGCCTGCTGGCTGGCCTCCAGGGCTGTCTGCAATTCCTGCAGGCGTTGTTCCAGACCTTCTTTTTCCGTTCCCAATGCCTGCTGGGCACTGGCGACCTGTCCCTGTGCCTCATCCAGCTTCCGCGCGACTTCATCGCGCTCTGCCCGCAGTGCCTGCTCCTGTGACTGGATTTCCTGTAATTGCTCCCGCAATTGCACCTGTTCCTGCGCCTGTTGTGCCTGCTGTGTTTCCAGACGTGCCAGTTGCGCTGCTTTTTCTTCACTGGAGGCGCGTAACAGGGCCGCGGCTTCCTGCTCCGCTACCAACTGGTCACGCAGCTTGCGTATGTCCTGCTCCAGCTCCGCTTCCCGCCGCTGCAAACCCGCAAAGGTTTCCTCCTCTGCGGCACGCGCTTCCTGTTGGGACTGAATCTGCTCCTGCAGACGGGTGATTTCCGCTTTCGAGGCATTCAGTGCCGCTTCCTGCTCCCGGGTATGCAACTGAATCTGGCTGTATTCATCACGCAGACTTTCCAGCGCCTGCTGGGCGGCCTGCAGTTGTGCCTCATCGGCAGTGGACTGCTGAGAAAATTGTTGCTGCAGGGATTGCAGCTCTGCTTGTGCCGACTGCAATTGCTGCCGGCTGGCATCACGCTCCGCGGCCAATTGGCTGCTACGTGTACCCAACTCTTCGTGATTGCGCTGCAAGTGCTGCAGCTTTTCCTCAAGGCGATCGATATATTCCTGATTTTTCTTTAATTGCTCCTGAGACCCCGTGGCCTGATCATCGAATTTGGATTGCAGCTGCTGCACGTCCATTTGTGCTGCTTGCAGTTGTTTTTGCAACGCTTCCCGGGAGGCTTCCTTTTCCTGCATCCTGGTGTCTAATTGCGCAATATCCTGCTGCAGGGTTGACCGCTCTTCCTGCCACTGCGCCTGGGCCTGGTGCCCCTCTTCTTCCTGACGTTGCAGTTTTGCCGTTTCTTCCGCAAGTGTCTGCTGCGCCTGCTGCAAGGCGGCCTGCAGTGCATCGCGCTCCTGCAACAGATCCTGACGGTGTTTTTCACTGTCTGCCGCTGCAGCACTGAGCTGCTGCTGCAACGCCTGTACATTTGCCTCCAGGGTTGCCTGGGATTGTTCCGCTTCTGACAATTGCTGTTGACTGGCCGCCAGTTCCGCTGTCAGTTCCTGCAAGCGATCATGGGCCTGAGACTCTCCCTGATGCACTTTCTGCTCCAGGGTCTTGATACGCGCCTGTGCCTGCTGCAAGCCCTCCTGGGCTTCACCCAGCTCGCCCATTGCCTGCTGCCGGGTTTCCTCTGCATCCTGCAAACGCCTTTCCAGGTCCTGCACCCGGTCATTACCGGCTGCATCCTGTTGTTCTGCCGCTGCCAGGTTCTCTTTTACCGCCGCCAGTTCCTTAGACAGTTGAGTGACTTTATCTTCTGCCGCTTTACGCGCCTGCTGGGCGGCCTGAATCGTCTGCTTGGCCGATTCCTGAAAGGCACGGATTCGCCCCACTTCCTTGTCGTAGCGCGCTTTCAATTCACGGAAACGGGCATCCTGATCCGCGCCAGCCGCAGCGCTGGCCGCCACTTCCTGGCCGCTTTCCGCGCCGGCACTGGCGTCGATGGAAATCACTTCCGCACTATTTGCCGGCGCATCCCCTCCCGGAGTCGCCGGCGAACCATCGGCACGCACCAGGACACTGGCCGGTACCGATTGCAGTCCGCCTTCCAGCACCGACACATCCAAGCCACGCTGACTCAGAACAAATGCGCCGGAAGCACTGCGACTGCCCGTATCACAGCACAGAATATAATGATCATCTTCACTCAGAACGGTGTCGGGATCCCGCAATCCTGACAGGGGAATATTGCGTGCTTCGGGAATGGCGCGATTTTCGAATTCACCCGGCAAGCGCACATCCAGCCAGATTGCGCCTTCGGCCACCAGGTGCTTCGCCTCGTCATAGCTGACATTGCTCACCAGCGGGGCTTGCAGCAATTCCTGAAAATCGCTTTTTGACAGGCGCATCAGGGTGCCATCGGTCATCATGGTGATGGTGGCATTACGTTTGGTATCGGAAACCAGGGCATCTTCGCCGAAGCTTGCGCCATCACCCAACTCTGCCAGTTTCACGTCCTTACCGTTGGCGGATGCCTTGCGAGTGACGATACAACGGCCCGTGGTGATCACATAAAAATAATCGCCATCTTCCCCCTGTTTCACGATGACATCACCGGCCTTTACGGGCAGTGATTCCATCTTCATGATTAGACGTTGAATATTCGCAGGCGGCACCCGCATGAATGCGGGGGATTGGAGCATCTTGCTCATCCAGTCATCTTCATCACCGGATTCCAGTTCCGAGACTTCGTAGCCGGAAGCCTCGTCCCAGGTAAGCAAGACATCCAGGAGGCTGGAATCGATACGGGCAATCAGGACATTGGTCTTGGCACGGGCCGACACCTGTCGTGGCTGTTGATGCCCCATGGGATGACGGGCATCGTCCGAACCACCCGAGATGGTGCCCAGCACCTCATTCTCATCTCCGATGATGGAGACATCTCCCTCCAACACGTAAATGGACTGATTATCCCGCTCACCCTGCTTGAAAATGTATCGCCCTGAACGGACTTCTTCGATGATCGCTTTTTTTGCGACTTCTTCCACATGCATGGGAGATAGCGCATTCAATGGCACCAGATCCCGAAGTGCTTTTTTATCAACGAGTTTTATTGCCGCTCCCATTCCTGAACCTGATATCCTATGTCCTTGTTAAATATATGATTTATTCACAAAAAGCGCATTACCCGCGGAATCTGGCCGCACTACTGCTATCGGCGCGTCATAGAAATTTCTTGAACAGGGGATCTGTACAACTGGGCATGAGGGCAACAATGGAATCGTTCACTGCACCGCTCGCTCATGCCACAGTAGTTATAGTCCACGTTTCACGGAATATCCGTGACCACCATCACAGCGGGCTCCATGGCAGTAAAAAACTCCGACACGCCCCCTTTTCTGCAACGCATCAATCAACCGCCAGGGACTAACACGCCTACAAGCAACCGCACTTCACAAGCATCACGCCAGGGCCTGTTAAGACGGATTGGATGTTCGCTGCTGTGTCTGGTAGTTCATGACACTCATACCGTACTGCGGTTTTCCCGCGCGAGGTCATGGAAAAAAATGGGTAACAACAGAGGCTCGGCCTGATGTGTTCGCGCATTTTCTCATAACGGTTCGCACCCGCTCTATCACCCCATGACTGCATGAGTGGTAACACCACGCGGTGACAACGGGGTTGAACGCTGAATCAGGAAAAAGTGATATTGCATACCACCATTCGGGCACAGCACATGATAATTATCAGAAACCGCCTGTGTGTAATGCAACAAAAGGCCATAGAGGATTTTTACTATCGCCTGTGCATTTCACAACCGCATCCGTAATCCGAATCAAACCACTGCAGGCTATGCACTACCTGCAACAGCAAACCATGGTAACGGCACTACAGGAAGCATGGCACGTAACAGCGCATCGACCACCACTGAACAAAGTGACTCGCAAGGAAAATGCGCACATTTCGCTGTAATTTCCCATGTCACCTCCATGATAGAACTTCGTTTTTCGCCGTTGTTTAATTGATAATATTTTTACTCACCTGCATTTCATCCTATAAAAAAAGACATCAAAGCCTTTGCCTCATAGTTTTAATGTGCTATAAAGCCTCGGACCTGAGCATCAAACTGCATATATATATGCTTAATGCGGTCCTGTTTACGCTCATGGCACTACTATTTTGTCGATTGTTATGGAGGGTTTTACCAGATGGCAGCCAAGAAAAAGGCAACCAAGAAGAAGGCAAGCGCAAAAGCCGCACCGGCCAAGCGTGTTGCAACGATTAAAGAAGCAATGACGAAAGCTGCAATGATGAGCGAAATCGCCGACAGCACCGGCCTGGCCAAGAAAGACGTCGCAGCCGTATTTGAATCTCTCAGTACCCTCATCAATGGTCACATCAAAAAAGGCGGCGCAGGCACCTGTACCGTTCCTGGCCTGATGAAGATTAAAACAATCCGTAAACCTGCCACCAAGGCACGCAAAGGCACCAACCCGTTCACTGGCGAAGAAATGATGTTCAAGGCAAAACCGGCGCGCACGGTTGTTAAGGTTCTGCCTCTGAAGGCACTCAAGGATATGGCTGGCTGATCGTAGTCACCCTTTCCGACACATAAAAAGCCCTGGCCTTTCGGTCAGGGCTTTTTATTGGGTTAAAATAATAATTCCTTTACTTTCATATAGTTAATAAATAATCTCGCTGGCAGCACCCAGCCGGAGCACTGTCGGCTCAGCCCGGGTCAATGCCCCAGGACGCGGTGTTTGGCCTGAATGAAATCACGATGATACACATGAATCAGGTCGGCTACTTTGCGCACCAGCGATTCTTCCCATTTGTGCAATTCATTGTCGACTAACGCAACCCGCCACAACATTTCAATCAGGCGAATCTTTTCGGCATCGGTAAAATGCGCATTGATCAGACTGGTAAATGGATGCAGTGATACGGCGGCACCGATTTCATCTTCCGCCAGCGCCGCCAGCTCATTGGCTTCTGATTCACTGAGCTGAAATTCCCGCTTCAGCAGTGTCATGACCTGGGCTTCCTCCGCGGATGATGGCCTATGATCAGCGCGGGTCATTTCCAGCAAAAGCGCCGCTGTCGCCAACTGCAAGGCATGTTCATGGCTTCCGGGCTTTTCTTTTTCGGCCTGGATTCGAGTCTGAAAAAAGGTTTTGATGGCGTCAATCACGAAAATAATCGGTCCTTGTTCCTTCTCCGGTCAAAATGCAGACCGCAAATGGGCCCACTCGTCGGCAGGCGCGCCTTGAAAGGCACTAATGTCGCGGCAGCATGGGTCGATATCTTCCCTGGGAATATTCGCTGAATCGCTGTTGAATCAATGGGTGCTCAATGGGCCCGGAAAGCAAATCCGGCTCCAGATTCTGCTCTGAGACATAGGTGAGCCGGTCGGTACCATCCACCAGAACGTGATACCAGGGTTCATTCTTCGGTGGTTGGCTGCGCGCCATCATCTGATACCACGCCTCCGTACCAAGAAAAACCGGATCCACGTCGAGGATTACACCACGATAGTCAAATAACCGGTGGTGAATACACTCTCCAATAGAATACCGGGCTTGGGCAGGTGCCACCATGACCATCCTCCTTCCGGTAAATATGTATACTTTTCAGACCCTGATGCTACGCCATAGGTTCCGCATGGGATTCATCTTCACCAGCAGCCAAATCAACCAGGCAGCCCAGAGGGGGTCCGGGCGGCCCTGTTGATGAAGGGTGCAACCACCACCTCCCCCCCCATTACTGACCGCGGGCGACGCGGGTTGCTGCGGCAGATTTTGCACGGCCTGAATCGCCGCCGCGGCATCCAGCAGTCCGGCCCCACAAAGTGTGGTATTACAACTGGCATCGGGAAACGGCTTGGCGGAATCCTGCAGTGCCTGCAGGATCTGTGCGGGAGTAGCATGAGGGGTTTCGGCCAGTAGTAGTGATACTACGGCGGAAACCTGGGCCGTGGCAAAACTGGTGCCCTTCAGCGCCGCATAGGTGTCATTACCCGCCGTATCCAATCCATCGTTATACGTGGTTGCCACCCCGTCAAAAGCACTGTCGCCTGCCGCGGCGCTGATGGATACCTCTTCGCCCCGGTTGCTATACGAAGCCAGTGAGCCACTGCGGCTGACCGCTGCCACGGTAATCACTCCCCGACAGCTCCCGGGGCTGATTTGCGCAACATCACCGCCTTCGTTTCCAGCCGCCGCCACCAACACCACTCCCGTAGCCAGTACTTCGTTAATGACGACCTGTTCCGCCGGACCACAGGGCTCCTGACCACCGAAACTCAGGTTGATCACATCTGCCGGATTGGCATTGATGGGAACCCCGGTAACCGGAAGACCGGCCGCCCAGCGCATGGCATCGAGAATATCATCAAAGCGGGCGCCACACTTTCCGAACACGCGTACCGGCAGTAGCCGGGCAAAGTGATCAATTCCAGCCACCCCCAGCAGATTATCGGTATTTGCCATCAGGATGCCGGAAACCGTAAGACCATGCCAGGAGCTGGTGGTAGCCGGTGAACCCGGTTCACAATCATTTTCCGCTTCCGCATCACCGGGATCGGTAGGATCATTGTCCCACCCCGGAGTGCCGTCGTTATCCAGCACAGCATCACTGAAGAAGTCATATCCGGGCAGTATTCGCGTGGAATCAATGTCTTCATGGGCCAATACCCCGGTATCCAGCAGGGCAATGATGACACTCGCAGAACCACGCTGCAGATCCCAGGCATCCGCCGCTTCGATACCTACGGATTCATACAGGTACCACTGATTGGAATAGAGTGGATCCTGAGGGACAAATTGCACGCGACGCTTGCCACTTGCCTGTGCCGATTCGATCCTTGGGTCCACGGCAAGACTTTGCAGCCATGTCTCCACATCCAGTTCACCCGGTGCCTGCCAGTCGATCAGCGAAATACGATCATTGATTTGCCGAACCCAGGTAAGCCGCACATCGGGGTGTGGGGCCAATTCCGCCAGCAACGCCGCATCCGGCACCCGGCCTTCACCCGCCCAGACCACCATGATGCGCCCCTGGGTTTCTGCCAGGGCCGGTTTCATGGCGCCCCATAACAAACACAGGCATACGAAAAGTAGACTCTTTATCAATAGGCTACTGCCGATCGATGCGGAATGCCTCTCCCTGATACTGGAGCACGACACCGGTTTCAGTGATTCGTTGCAGCACACCGCCATCGCGTAATTCATCTCCCTCACGATACTTCACCATATTGATCAATACAAAACGTTGTCTCGGCAGCTCAGCAAAAACATGAACGTCGAGGCTAAGCCCCGCTGCAAACATTTTCACGGCGCCCGATGCATTCTGCCAGACGGGAATCTCTGGCGCTGGCGGAACCGGTGGCGCCTCAGCCCGTTGCGGTAATTCACGAACGGCGGCGGTAACCTGTTTTGGCGCCGCGTCCACCCTGGGAGCGGGTGCCGCAGGCGGGGTGGGAGGTAACACAATGCGTACCGGTGGATCCTGTTTTTCCGCTACCTTGGGCATTGCGGGTTCCGGCACGGGGGACGCCGTTACCCTGGGTGCCGGCTGTGTCGGCGTCTTCGGCTCAATGGCGGTCGCCGATGGCACGGGAGCCGGGGCATGACTTTCCTCTGGCTTGGGTGAAGCCTCTTTTGACTGCAGGTAAAGATAGAGAAACAAGATGTTTATCAGTAATAACCC
>CBDUNQ010000055.1:0-9389 GCA_965368625.1 uncultured Gammaproteobacteria bacterium | reverse complement strand
CTGGATGTGACCGAATCCCACTATGCGGCGGGGCGCAAGAATCAGCAGGATGTAGTACGTGCCGACGTGGAACTGGCGCTACTGGAAGATCGTGCACAGCAAATCCAGACGGCCCAGGAAAAAGCCCGTGCGGCACTGGCAAAGCGTATTGGAACCCAGGCGGCCCAGGTTAATGTAGGTATGGATTTCCCACAATTGCCGAATATTCCGCCTGTGGACCTGTTGCGTCGAGCGCTTCACCGGCATCCATTGATCACAGAGGAAAATCACCAGGTGGAAGCCGGTCAGGCCGGGGTGAACCTCGCCCGGGAGCGATACAAACCCGGTTGGATGCTCGATCTGACCTATGGTGAGCGTACCGGCACAGACCCCGATGGCAGTGCCCGCAGTGATTTCCTGTCCGCCATGGTGCTGCTGGATATTCCCCTGTTCACGGCAAAGCGCCAGGATCGGGTTTTGAGTGGTGAACAACAAAAGCTTCATGCCATGCAACTGGAACGTGACGATCAATTGCGTGAACTGCAACGGATGCTGAATGAGGATTATGCCGAGTGGACACGATTGCAGGAACGCATCGAGCGTTATGATGACAGGGTATTACCGCAAGCCAAGCAGAATGCGCGCTCTTCTCTTTCCGCTTACCAGAGTGGCGTCACCGACTTCAGTGGTTTGATGCGTGCCCGGTTGACGGAAATCGACACGCAATTGACGGCCTTGCGTTTACGAACCGATCACGCCAAGGCGCAGGCACGCCTACTCTATCTGGCAGGGGAATCACGATGAATACCAAAATCTGGGGAGTGGCCCTGGTTTTCACCGCGCTGGGACTGGGGGCAGGACTGTATCTGGGCAAGCAGGGTCTACTGCCTGAACCGGGAGACACGCCTGCCGATAGCGCCCCGGCAGCGACTTCCAGTGAACCGGAAATCCTTTACTGGGTAGCCCCCATGGACCCGAACTTTCGCCGTGACCAACCGGGGAAATCCCCCATGGGCATGGATCTGGTCCCCGTCTATGCCGGTGAAGACAATGGCGGTGATCAAGTCCTCATCGACCCTGCAGTGGTACAAAACCTCGGGGTGCGCAGTGCAACGGTGGAGCGCGGCTCCCTGTGGCGACGCATTGATACGGTAGGCTATATCCGCTTTGATGAACGCAAGGTCCGCCATGTGCACCTGCGTACCGATGGCTGGATCGACAAGCTCGTGGTTAAGTCCGATGGTGAACGCATCGAACAGGGCCAGTTACTCATGGAAGTGTATTCCCGTGATCTGGTGAGTGCCCAGGAGGAGTATCTCCAGGCCCTGCGCATCGGTAATGAAAGCCTCAGCCGCGCCTCCAAGGACCGCCTGCTGGCCCTGGGTATGGAGGAAGACCAGATTCGCGAAGTGACCCGTACCCGCAAGGCTTCCCAACTGGTGCGGGTGCGGGCACGGCAATCGGGTATTGTCAGTGGCCTGGGTGTGCGTGAAGGGATGTATGTGAAACCGGATCAGGAACTGATGACCCTGGCGGATCTTTCCAGTGTCTGGCTGCTGGTGGATGTCTTCGAGCGTCAGGCGGATTGGGTAAAGATCGGCATTCCGGCGGAAATGGAATTGCCTTATTACCCCGGCAAGGTCTGGGAAGGAAAGGTGGAATTCATTTATCCCAGCATTGATCCCAAGACACGCACACTGCGTGTGCGCTTGCGTTTTGACAATCAGGATGAAGCCCTGAAACCGGACATGTATGCCAAGGTGCGCATTTATGCCGGTCCCAAAAAAGACGTGCTGAGTATTCCCCGCGAGGCATTGATCCGTACCGGTCATTCCCAGCGGGTCATCATCGCCGAGGGGGAAGGGCGCTTTTCGGCACGGGAAGTCACCGCGGGCATGGAATCCGGTGACTGGGTGGAAATCCGCGATGGCCTGGTGGAAGGGGAATCCGTGGTCACCTCCGGTCAATTCCTCATCGATTCGGAAGCCAGTCTCAAGGCCAGCTTTGAAAGAATGGGTAGTGGTGCCAGTGATCAGCAGGGATCTCAGTCGGAAAGCAGTGTATCGGGAACGGGTGTTATCAGTGGAGTGAACAGGGAAACCCGGCAACTCACCATGCGTCACGATCCTATTGATGCTTTGGGCTGGCCCGCCATGACCATGGATTTTACCGTGGATGAATCCATTGATCTTACTCCGCTAGCCAGCGGGATGCGCATTGAATTCCAGATGAGTATGGCGGGCGAGGGCAGTTATCTCATTACACAGATCCAGGTAATGGAGTAACTCACCATGCATATGCATAAAGGGTATATACGATGATCACCGCCATCATTCACTGGTCAATACGCAACCGGTTTCTGGTACTCCTGCTGGCCCTGATACTCACGGTCTGGGGAATCTATGCCGTGAAGCACACCCCGTTGGATGCCATTCCCGACCTTTCCGATGTACAGGTGATCATCAAGACTTCATTCCCCGGACAAGCCCCCCAGGTGGTGGAAGATCAGGTGACCTATCCCCTGACCACCACCATGCTTTCCGTGCCCAAGGCCACGGTGGTGCGCGGCTATTCCTTTTTCGGGGATTCCTATGTCTATGTGCTATTCGAAGATGGCACCGACCTGTACTGGGCGCGTTCGCGGGTACTGGAATACCTGAGCCAGGTGCAAAGCCGCCTGCCCACCGGGGTTTCACCGGCCCTGGGTCCCGATGCCACCGGGGTGGGCTGGGTGTTTGAATACGCCCTGGTGGACCGCAGCGGCACCCATGACCTGGCCCAGTTGCGCAGCCTGCAGGACTGGTTTCTCAAATACGAATTGCAAACGGTGCCCGGTGTTTCCGAAGTGGCCACCATCGGCGGCATGGTAAAACAGTATCAGGTAGTGGTGGACCCTGATCGTATGCGCGCCTATGGGCTCGCCCTGTCCAAGGTGAAAATGGCCATTCAAATGGCCAACCAGGAAGTGGGCGGTTCGGTAATCGAAATGGCGGAAGCCGAATACATGGTACGCGCCACCGGCTACATCAAGAGCCTGGAGGACATTCGCCGGATTCCCCTTGGTGCCAATGCCAATGGCACCCCCATTTTGCTGGAAGATATTGCTGAAGTACGCCTTGGACCGCAAATGCGCCGGGGAATCGCTGAGCTGAATGGGGAAGGGGAAGTGGTGGGTGCCGTGGTGGTCATGCGCTGGGGGGAAAATGCCCTGAGTACCATCGAAGGGGTCAAGGCCAAACTGGCAGACCTGCAGCGCAGCCTGCCACCAGGGGTGGAAATTGTCACCACCTATGACCGCTCCACGTTGATTGAACGGGCCGTATACACGCTCCAGGAAAAACTGGTGGAAGAATTCCTGGTGGTCTTACTGGTATGCGCGGTATTCCTGTTTCACTTCCGCTCTTCGCTGGTGGTGCTCTTCAGCCTGCCGCTGGGGATTCTGGCAGCCTTTATCATCATGCAACTACAAGGCATCAACGCCAACATCATGTCCCTTGGAGGCATTGCCATTGCTATTGGCACCATGGTGGATGCCGCCATTGTCATGATCGAAAACACCCATAAACATATCGAGCAAGAACCTCTCACTGATGACAATCGTTGGCAAGTCATCGCCAAGTCCGCGGCTGAAGTGGGACCGGCACTGTTTTTTTCCTTGCTGATTATCACGCTGAGTTTTTTGCCCGTGTTCACCCTGGAAGCCCAGGAAGGCCGGCTGTTTGCGCCGCTGGCCTTTACCAAGACCTATGCCATGGCGGCCGCCGCCGCGCTGTCCATCACCCTGGTGCCTGTGCTCATGGGGTACTTTATCCGCGGCCGCATCGTGGCGGAAAAGAAAAACCCGGTGAACCGCTTGCTGGTCGCCCTTTATCGTCCACTCATCCACTGGGCGCTGCACATGCCGAAAACCGTATTGTTCCTTTCCCTGCTGGCTGCGGTTTCCATGTACCTGCCCCTGTCGGGTGGCTGGCCACTCAAACAATCCCTGGGATCGGAATTCATGCCGCCCCTGGATGAAGGCGATTTGCTGTATATGCCCACCACCTTTCCCGCCATTTCCATCGGCAAGGCACAGGAACTGCTGCAACAAACCAATAAACTCATCATGAGTGTGCCTGAAGTGAAAACCAGCTTCGGTAAGGTGGGGCGGGCGGAAACCGCCACCGATCCGGCTCCCTTGACCATGATCGAAACCACCATTCTGCTCAAGCCACAGGAACAATGGCGTCCCGGCATGACTGCGGAGAAGATCAAGGCGGAACTGAATCGCCTGGTGACCATTCCCAGCCTGGCCAATAGCTGGAGCCCGCCCATCAAGACCCGTATCGATATGCTGGCCACGGGGATCAAGACCCCGGTGGGCATCAAGATTGCCGGCCCCGATCTTCGCATCATTCAAGACCTGGGGCAGGAAGTGGAACGCATACTGAAACCGGTACGCGGTACCGCCAGTGTGTTTTCCGAACGGGTAGCCGGAGGCCGCTATGCCATGGTGGAAATCGATCGCCTGGCCGCCGCCCGCTTTGAGCTGAACATCAAGGATGTGCAGGAAATCGTACGCACCGCAGTGGGCGGCATGAATATCACCGAAAGCGTGGAAGGGCTGGAGCGCTATCCGGTGAATCTCCGCTATCCCCGCCATGTGCGGGATTCCCTGACGGCCTTGAATGACTTGCCCATTGTCACCCCGGTGGGGGAACAGATTTCACTGGGAGATGTGGCCAGCATCACCATTGAAGATGGTCCGGGCATGATCAAAAGCGAAAATGCACGCCCCAATGGCTGGATCTACGTGGATATCAACGACCGCGACATTGGTTCCTACGTGGAAGAAGCCCGTAACGTGGTGAATGAGCAACTCGATCTGCCACCCGGGTATTCCATTTCCTGGTCCGGTCAGTATGAATATATGGAACGCGCCAAGGAGCGCCTGTCCCTGGTGATCCCCGTGACCCTGACCATTATTGTACTGTTGCTGTATTTGAGTTTCCGTCGTCTACCCGAAGTGCTCATCATCATGACCACACTACCACTGGCATTGGTGGGTGGTATCTGGTTGCTGTACTGGCTAAATTACGATCTTTCCGTGGCCGTGGGCGTGGGCTTCATTGCCCTGGCCGGCCTTGCCGTGGAAATCGGCGTGGTGATGCTGGTGTACCTGAATCAAGCCTTCACACGCCACGAACAACAGGCCAGAACGCAGCAACGCAGCCTTAACGCAGGTGATCTGCACCAGGCCATCGTGGAAGGGGCCTTGTTACGTGTGCGCCCCATCATGATGACGGTGGCCTCGGTAATCATTGGCTTGATTCCCATCATGCTGGGTAGCGGTACCGGTTCCGAAGTCATGCGCCGCATTGCCGCCCCCATGGTGGGCGGCATGGTCAGTGCCACCATCCTGACCCTGCTGGTGATACCGGCTTCTTTTTTGCTGTGGCGGGGCAGGGGCCTTACACAAGGCCGGAATTTTCACCACAGAAAATGAATCCCCCTCCTGTAGGAGCGAGCAAAGCTCGCGAACCATCATGGCACCGAACGGTGTTCGCCAGCTCCGCTGGCTCCTACAACGGTCGGAGGTTCTTATTACAGAGAATTGATCCTGCCCCCCTGTAGGAGCGAGCAAAGCTCGCGAATCTTCATGGCACCGATCGGTGTTCGCCAGCTTCGCTGGCTCCTACCATGGCTGGAAATTTTCACCACAGAAAATAAATCCTGCCTCCTGTAGGAGCGAGCAAAGCTCGCGAACCTTCATGGCACCGGTTGACAATAAACGCGATCAAATCAATACTTGCGTATGACTTCAGGGAAAGAACAACAACAATCTACGGAACATTTTTCGGGCATTGCTCAGCTTGCACTGCTTTTCAGCCTTCTGCCTTTCGTGCTCAGCTTTTCGCTTTTCGCCCTTGTGCAAAAGGTACCCACACCGGAATATTTTCCAATCCTTGAATCGGCCAGCGTGGAAACCGCCAAAAAGGCCAGTGAAGATCTCAGCCTTTTCTTGCTGATTGCCCTATTCATTTTTTATCCCTTTGCCATTATTCGCTGCATCTGGAAACGACACTGGGGATGGTTACTCCTGGGTCTGTTGGTGCCCCATGCCATGATTCTGGTAATGGCCACCGGAGGATGGGGGGAAACCCTGATCCCCTTCATCGCTGCAAAAGTCGCCTTTTTATGGTTTGCCGCACGCGGTCGTTTCGCTTCCTTTTCCTTTGTAGTGTTTGCCCTGACACTGTTCATCGTGTCGGGGGTGGGCGCCGATACAGCGTGGGAAATGCTTCTCCCGATAACGGTTTTTATATTGGCTGCGTTACTCTTTCGCATGGTATTCGCCGCCGCCGGTCACAACAGGTATTTTATTCGACATCTTGGCTTTTTGCGTAGCAGTTGGCTGACAATGAAAACCCTGGTGTTGTGGATGCCGATTCTGCTGTTCGCGGCACCCTATTTCATCGGAACCTATCTATTGCATCATGAAATAGAGAATCAAATCTACACGATCTATATCGAGGAGTACGATGATCGGGGAAATCTCATCAGTCGAAAACCCTTCATGGAACAGTACACAAAGGACAATGTCCGGAATATTGAAGTGGATGCGCGCCTGACTGTGGGATGGAAATTCATGCTCACGTGGAGCAGTTGGTACAACACCATAGAGTATATGAAACGGCAGGCGGCAGAGACCCGCAAATACCCCTTTGACCAGATATCCGATAAATTCGGCGAAGAATTCGATAAGGTGGTGGAAAAGGAACTTCCTTTTGATGCACCGAATTTCACCGGTTTTATGAGTGGTGCCAAAAATTGGTCGGTGGAACAGTCGCAGAGTGAAATCAACAAGGCCTACCAATACCTTCGAAGCAAGACCCGTGAAAACCTCATGGCGCGGGTGGATGAAATCGAAGGAGACATCAAGGAGAAAGTGATAAAAGGCTCCCTGACTGCCGAAGAAGGGCTTGAATCTTTTCGGGCAACGCTGCGGCCCATCGTCATTGAAGCCAATAAAGACACGCAACTAACCATGTGGTGGACCTTTGCCTACATGCATGCCGCCCATGCGCTGGCCCAGCTGCTGTTTGCCTTCATCTGTCTACGCAGTTTTATGTATGTATTCAGCCGTGTGGCCTTTGCCAAGGGGCAGGGTTTTGTAACCCTGGGCCAGACCGAAGGCACGCCGGAAATGCCGCTGGGTACGGTCCGTGTTAGTGGCGATACCTATACCATTCCACAGGAGGAAGAGGGGGTTTATTACTTCGCACGCAAATTCCAGCCACAGGGAAAACCACCCAGCTACAGCCTGCCACAACCGCTCAAATGTCCCATAACCCGTTTTTTCCACAACATGATTGCCATGAATAAAATCGCGAAAAAGACGGGTGAACACGAAGTTTCCTTTACCCTGACACGGGGTGAATCCTTCATTGAATGGGACATGAAGGAGGGCGAGACTGTGGTGTTCGGCTTCAAAAATTTTGTCGGTATGTCGGAAACCGTAACGCTGGCCACCCTGATCAGTGCGCGCATTCCGGCCATTCTTCTCGGGCACCTGATCTTTTCCACGGCCACAGGGCCTGGAAAATTGATTCTGACCACCAAGGGACGGCCCAAGGTGGCTGAATTCGAGGATTCATCCCCCAGCCTGCCACCGGACCGGTTGGTGGCCTGGCAACTGGATACACGTTTTCACGTGGAATCGGAACTCAACCTCATTGATTTATACATGAGCTCCGCCTATGTCAATAAAGAAGGCCCCGGTTTGGTGGTGGTAGATGTGGATCGCCAGACCCGCATTGGCAATGGTCTGGTGAGTTTTCTACGCAACTTCATATTGCCCCATTAAGTGCATTACAGCCGGAATTTCTCCGCTTCAGCACGGTTAACGATGGTTACGGGAAATGCAATATCTCCATCTCCCGTCGCCTGAAAACCATCCCCCTGGACATTCCTGACGTAAAAGATTTCGTTATCCCTGCGAATGAAGGCATTGGACATTTCAATTTTTTTACCTTCCAGATACAGCTTGTATATGTCCTTGTTCTCGGCTTTTGCCAGCTTGTACAGGGTGGTCAGATCAAGATGGTCAAGCTCGGATTTCTTGCCAAATATATAAACACCTTTCAGGTTTTTGATTCCATGTTCAGCAATGGCCGACCAGAGTGTATCCCAGGCAATGTCACCCCCGGACCCATGTAGCCCCAGCATGGTATCGCATACGCCATCTTCATCCGGATCCCCCAGAACCACCACGCTCAGGCAGCCACCCATGTCGCCGGTAACAAGGCCTTCATAATTATTGTCATCGTCGTCGTTGATCACCGTGATCTTCGCCGAACCCGAACGGGCCTGGACCAGTTGTTTTGCTCTCAATTCGGGCAATTGTTGTTCCGTTTCAGCCATGGATACACTCCTTGTTAATTCGTGGTGCATTCAGAAAAAAAGACCTGTTACACTATATGATGTTGTTTGTGATAAATATCAAACAAGCTCATGTTTTATAATTAATTATCAAAACTAAAAAATCTCGAAACCCGTTCGTTGGTGACATGATGTTCCGATAGGGAGCCAAAATCCCATGTTCTGGTTACAAATGCAACGTCCGACGCAGGATGGACACGGAAAGAACAGGCTGGATGTAACCAATGAAGTGTTGTTATATGCTTTGCGTAATCATCTATCGACAATAAAATGAATAATAAGCTTATGTCACATGAAGAGATTGTAGTGGTCTCCGGACTCCCGCGTTCCGGCACTTCCATGATGATGCAGATGCTGGAAGCCGGTGGGGTACCCATTCTCAGCGATCATCAGCGTAAAGCCGATGACGATAATCCCCGTGGTTATTATGAATATGAAAAGACCAAGAAGTTACTCCGGGAAAATGACTGGCTGAGTGATGCACGTGGAAAGGCCATTAAAATTGTGGCTCCTCTTTTAGCCAACCTGAAAAAAGAAGAACGGTATCGCGTGTTATTCATGGAGCGTTCCATGGAGCATGTGATTGATTCACAGAATCGCATGCTGCAGCGATTGGGCCGAAAAGGAGGAGGCTTATCGGATCAGAAACTGGCGGAAACCTACCTGCAGCAAATTGCCCGTATACGCACATTGTTTTGCCAACATGAGGGCCAGATTCATGTGCTCACCATTCAGTATGGGGATACCGTAACGGACCCTGGGGGAATCGCGAAAATGGTGAATGAATTTCTCGGTCACGGTCTGGATGTACCGGCCATGACGCATTGCGTGGATCCTGATTTATGCAGACATGGGAGTCTGAGTGACCGACATTAAATCGAGAGTGGGGCGTCCTGAGCTTAGGTGGTCATGTGGCAGTCTTATCTTAATCTATCATTTAACATAATATACATTATCAGTATAAATAAGTATATTCTAACGTAGGGCAC
>CBDUNQ010000054.1:0-9405 GCA_965368625.1 uncultured Gammaproteobacteria bacterium | reverse complement strand
TGCTGCGCACGATCTGGTCACATCAGGCAAATACCTTACCCTGCGGGTCAAGGCATCATAGGACCCCCTTCGGGGTTCCATCATGAATACCTTACCCTGCGGGTCAAGGCATCATAGGATCCCTTGCGGGGTTCCATGAGACGCAGCCGTCTGTCAGTTTGCCGGTTGACTGATTTTGTCAGATCCCAGGGGAAGTTCTTCATCGGGCTCAAGCAGATAGTCAAAAGCAGCCATGAAGGCATTGGCCACCTGATGCGGTGGGCTCGCGTAAAAGTCCGTCCACGCCTGACCACGGCTTTCATTGTAACGTTGCTCTTGCTCGGGGTGCATGTCGAGCCAGGCAAGGCGTACGGCATGGCCGATCAATACATCCACAATGATATGGTCATGGAGAATCAGTTCCCGGTTGGCGCCGAAAATGGCATTGAGTGCATGCAGGGCTTCCATCACCAATTGCCGGTAATCGGGTGCTTGGCATTTGTTGAGCAGATGTTCCACACGTAACACGAAATTCTTTTCACCGGATGTCATTTCACTGCGCAATGAGGCACTGTCCAGGCAATTCTTTGGATTGAAACGGTCCCCGATAATGATTCCTTTGCAGTGCTTCAGACTGTTCCATATACCTACGAAAAATGATTCCTCCAGGCGGCCCACTGTTCCCTGGGTTTCACGCCAGTGATGCCAGTCCGGATCGCTTTGTGCCGTGTCCGGGTCATCGGTAGTGGGGAAGCGCACCCAGGTCAACTCGCCGGATCTGGGCTCACTGTGCAGGGCTTCCAGTTTTACAATATTACCCTCCATATGTTGATATCCGGCAATCACTTCGCGAAGTTCAAAAGCCAGTGTATACGGGCTCATGGCAAGAATGTATTCAAAGGCGGCGTGCTGGGGCCAGTGGTAATCCCGTGCCAGCCGGGCAATCAACAGGTGCAATAGATGGCTGATGCGCAGGGTGATCATACCCTCGAATAATTCCGGCTCTGCCTTGATCAACATGGCAAGATAGAGCACCATTTCCTGATTGAGAATGCGCTCCACTTCATCATCACCGCAATATCGCCTGATTTTTTCCAGAATATCCACATTGCTCATGGGTGAGGAAATCACCGCCGCCCGGCTATAGGCGCGACCCACGGCAAGCTGCTTCTGTCGAATGAGAATTTCCACCACGGCATCTTCCAGGGTGGCATCAAATTTTTCCAGCAAGGCGGCAGAACGCCGCACGGTTGACCAATAGCGGTTTGTCGTGGCGGTTTCATAGATCTGTTCCGTCAGGTCACGGACTGTGCAGTTTCCTGCCGGTGCCAGGCCCGTTTCATAATCGCCCCCGGAGAGCTTCCATAATTGTGTCACTATGTGAATATATTCATTCAGATTGTTGCAACTGTGTAAGTGGGAGCAGAGCAGTTTCGGGTCCTGAATGATTTCAATATCCTGTGCAAGCCGCTTGTTTCCAAGACCACGCGCCGCGCGCTCTACGGGGAGTGTTACCCCGCAGGTCGGTCGGACCATTTCTGTGGCGGTGGGTAGTGGTTGGTGGGGAAGGAAGTCGATGCGCTCGCGATTGGCAGTGGAGAGTAGTTCCCCGAGGTTTTCGCTGCGCACAGGGATGCCCATGCATTCACCGGCTTGTATATCCCGTAGCAGAGAGAGCAGATCACCATTTTCGTTTTCGAGAATCCCTTCTTTGCTGATCATCAGCGTGAGTAATGGATTTTCGGGTTTCTGCCAGTGCTGATGAAGATAAGCAAGTTCGCTGCGTATTTGTTCTGCCAGCAGACGAATGTCGGAAGTTAGGTAGAAGTCATGTTGATTCAGTATTTGAGGCAGAAACAATATAATTTCATCGTCCAGTTCAAAGGCATGAGAAGTAGCCATGGAGCGCAGTCTACGCATGGGACGGCCACTGAGCTGCAGTTTGCGGTTGAACCCGAGCAAGCAATAAATTTCCGCCAGATCATCAGCCTGATAGATCTTCACCGGGTGAATATCCTGGCGGAGTTCACTCCGAATACTCTGCGCAGCGAGAAAATCCTTTACTTCTTTGTTTTCGGCGACTACGGCTACCAGAATTTCCTTGCCATACTCCCTGCCGATACACTTGCGCCGTTGCAATGGGTCGATGTCATCGGCGCACAGAAAACCATGGCGTAATAATTCACCAAGCAGGTACAGGCTTTGAGCCCATACCAGTGGCAGGTTTTCGTTGGCCACGCGAACCTGGCTATGGGGGGTTTGTTTTTCCGCATCAATCTTGTCTGCTTCCACAAAGTAAAGTTCCGGTAGCAGGCGCACATCATCCTGCAGTTGAAACAAGGGCTGCAGTAGTTTTTCATAGTGTGCGGCTTCATTGGTGTTTTCCAGCACCAGCATATCCAGCATCAGATAGGTATAGAAAAGCGGCCATTCCGACTCGATATGTTCGAATTGCTGTAGTTCCAGTGGTTCATAGTGCAGGCGGTCAGGATCTTCCAGGCAGGTTTGATGGCCATCCCGTAAAAAGCGTTTACAGCCATATTTCCCCGACAGTTTTTTCAGAATGGTGTCACGCGTGCGGGTGATCAGTTCCGGTTTCTCAATGGAATAGGCAGGGTAACCGATGATACTCAGCAGGGCGGCATCCACTTCCTTGGAATTGGATTCCCTGGGCAGCATATTTTCCAGGGTATCACGCGCACGAGCTATTTCATCGGCAATCACGCGGATCTGACTTTCCGGCCCTGCATCTGCACCGAAAAGGTTGAAGTCATCCATGGCTTCCAGCGCGGCTTTCGCCATGCCTACTGAACTCATGTTGAGCTCGGCTATACCGTGATTGATCTTGTTGCCTCGCTCCCAGATACCGAAATCCGGCGTGCGATAGGCGCGGCCGATATAGTGCACCAGATTCTGGATGAAATGCACTTCATCCAGATTGAAAATAATACGTAAACCGGAGGCAGTCATCTGCGCCAGTAGCAGCAGAAACAGTGAAGTGGCATCGATTTGCAGATGACCCCATTCTTCATCACCCACTACCACTTCGCCCGTATAGGTATCGTATTTTGCATGGAGGGCGTCAATGGGATGCTGCGTATGCTTGAAGCGCTCCACCTTGTCGGATTGCTTCATCATGGAAAGCAATAAGCCGCGCATGAGTTTCACCACACTCTGTTCCAACTGGTAGGCGCGCCCCTTATCTGTTCCTTGACGCCTGTAGGCCATGGCCAGGCCCCATACGGAAAGAATGCTGTAGACATTGTCACGCACCCAGGCATCGGTGTAGTCCCCATGGGCGGTAACTGCGGTGCTTGCGGGTAACAGGCCGGTAAGGGGGTTCTGCCGTGACAGAATCACCCGCTCGATCTGCTGATAAAAATCATCCAGCTTGGCTTCAACGTTCATTTCAGAAAAGGGTGGACTGGAATCCGTCATAGGTTTTCTGCTTTAGCACAAAAAATGACTCTCCGGTCGCCCGGCGTAGCCAATGGAATCGGGTAACAGATATAGAGAATGTCATGCATGGATGTTCTGGGTGGACGGTGAGTTTCCCGGTTTCAACGATGTCACTGTAGCGGTGCCTGCATGCTGAACTGGAGGGTTACCCGCAAATTGTACGATGGCAGGCCGCCGTAATGAGCTCAATCCCTTTCTGCCATGCAAACCATCGGGGTCACTTCCAATACCACAGTCGCAATGTACGCGCTTGGGTCTGTCTGAATTATATAGGAAAAACACATTCGACAGGTGGGCAATATTCTTTTTACTCCTGCCAATCATCATCACCTCCCAAGGTTGCACTGATCTGGGGCGGAACGGTATCGCTGTTGGGCACCTGGGCCTTCAGCAGGGTGTTCTGAACAGGTAAGGCATGATGCAAGAAAGTTGCTGATGGCCCGTCAGGGGCAGTTTGACCCGGGCCGCTCCTTTCCTGCCTGCCGTGAACCGGGTCCAATCTGTGACGGGGTTCACTTTTTAACCATATGAAAAATATTAAAAAATAATTCTATTGCCATTGTGTGAACTCCGACACGAAGGGATTTTTCCAGCTGACGATACTGGTCACAACGAAGCAGAAGTTGTGCGGAGATGGCAGTATGTCACATTCGATCTTTACCTTGGCCGTTCGTACCCTGGCGACATTGGCCCTGACGAGTCAGTTACTCGCCTGTAACAGCGAAGATATTCGCAACGCCCTCACGGACAATGTAGAAACCCTGCAAGTGAGTAAGATCGGTGGCAGTGTGGGCGATGGCCCCATTATTGGCGCTACCCTGAATGTTTATTCCAAGAATGGAAAGCTGCTGTATACGGAAGTCAGTGATTCCCAGGCTCGCTATAACAGCCAGATTTCTGCACCACCCAATCAGTACCCCCTTACCATTGAGGTGAGCGGAGGGATCGACCTGGTGACCCAGCGTGCACCCGACTTCAAACTGTCTTCCCTGGTGATGAGCCCGGGGGGGAGCCAGGTTGTCAATATCAACCCCTATACCACCCTGGTAGTGGAACTGGCGCGTACCATGAAGGGCGGTCTGAAGAATGCCAATCTGCAAAAGGCCAAGGAAACGGTTTATAAACAGATGAACTTCGGTCTGGATCTTGCCCTGGTGCCGGACCCAATGACCAGTGAAATCACCGGCGAAAATGTAAGTGCCATTGTGAAATCCAGTGAAGCACTGGGTGAATTGATTCGCCGCACGCATCTGCGTACCACCCAGATCGGGATGGCTACCGATATTCAGGGCACCATAGAAATGTTGGCAAAGGATCTGGGTGATGGTGTGCTGGATGGCTCTGCCTCAACCGATGTACGCGTAGCCAATATCCTTCATCTCAGTACTGCAGAGGTTACCCTGGAGTCCATGCGCAATGAATTGCGTGTGGATCAGATCAATGTGGCCGCCGCCCTGGATGATTCCATTTTGTACGTGCATCCGGAAACGCCCATGGATCGTCTTGCCGACAGCGTGGCAGTGAATCAGGAAATTCTGGATCAGGCCCGGTATGCCCTGAATCAATTGGTGAGCCTGGATGCCGGATTGCAAAACCTGGCTGCTGATGTGGAAACCATTCAGGTAGGTGATCTACCCGGGGATCTTGCCAATAAAATGATCACCACCACCACCTTGGAAGCCTTCGCCGGTGCGCTTATGGCCGAAGAAACCGTGGTGCTTGCCGAAGCGGAGCCGGTGGTCCATGCCGAACCGGTAGTGGCTGTGGTGGAAGAAACCCAGGTGAGCAGTGCGTCTGTGGCTACGGATACTACGGTGACCACCGAGGTGGTAGAAAGCCCCGTGGTCAGTCAGCCGGTGGTTTACTATGCGGAACCGGTGGTGGTTGAAACCATTGTCATTGAAAGTATCGAAGAACCGATACTGCTTGAAGAACCCGTGCAGATGGATGTGGTGGAAGAACCCGCACAACCGGTGGTGGAAGAGGAAACGGTGGTGGTCAATGGTGCACCGGTCCTTTCCGGTGTTCCTCCCACGGAAGTATTGGCCGGCGGTTCCTATGAATTCACACCGGGCGTTACGGATCCGGATAATGACAGTCTGTTCTTCACCATTCGCAATCGTCCTGCCTGGTTGAATTTCCGCAACGAGAATGGCCGGATTTTCGGTAAACCGGATGCCACGGAAGTGGGCCTGTATGAAGGCATTACCATTACCGTTACCGATGGCAGTGAAAGTGTTGCGCTGGGTCCTTTCTCCATCCAGGTGACGGAAGCCATGGTGGAAGCGGCCGCAGAGCCAAGCACCGAACTGGCCGAAGAGCCGCAGACGGCGACCCGCAAGTTCAATCCCGGCCACTACATTTCCATGAACCGCTACGACAAGCAATCGGATATGGTAAATGCACTCAAGCCCGGGGTGGCCGGCATTCAGAAGCGTTACTATTGGAAGCAGCTGGAAACCAGCTATGGGGTGTATGATTTCTCTCTGGTGCTTTCCGATCTGGACATACTGGCGGCACAGGGTTCGCGACTGGTGGTGTTCATTGAAGACAAGACCTTCAATGGGGAAATCCCCACGCCCGATTACCTGCAGGCCGACTATACCCTGAAAAACCGTAATCGTGGCTACACGGCCAAGCGTTGGGACCCCTATGTGATCACCCGTTTCAAGGCGCTGATTGCGGAAATGGGTCGTCAGCTGGACAAGCACCCGGCGCTGGAAGGTATCGCCATACAGGAAAGTTCACTGAGCCTGGATAACACCATTCTCAATGCCAATGGCTACACACCGGAAAAATACCGCGATGGTCTGATCGATGTGTTGACCAGTGCGGCCGGTGATTTTCCTACATCTCAGGTGTTCTGGTACATGAACTTTTTTGCCCAGCATCAGAGTTATATTCGTAACATTGCCTATGCCGTGGCGAAGGCGGGCGTTACCGTGGGCGGCCCCGATGTACTGCCCGGTGAATATTCACTGGAAACCCATTGCTACCCGATGTATGACGACTTCAAGGGCAAGATGGTGTTGTTCAACTCCATGCAATACAACAGCTATGATCATCCCCATGAGGGTAGCGAGTATGCCACCAAATACTGGACCATGGGTGAAATGTTCCGCTTCGCCCGTGATAAATTGCACGTGCAATACCTGTTCTGGAACCGTAAGGTTTCCAAGGGCGGTGCACCCGATTCCTACAATTGGCTGGATGCACTGCCGGTCATCGAGAACAATCCTCTTTTCAATTCATAAGCAAATCGGGTTAGGCACCAAGGGTGGGGTTTCCCCACCCTTTTTGGTTTGTGCGGAAGCCGGAATCCGGCGCATTATACTTTTACCCTCCACTTGATCCCCGGTACCGCCATGGGCTATGCTCAGCCATGGATGCAATGGAATAATTGCTTGAAAAACAAATCAATACAGGGGGAGTTCCCGTGAAGCCCAGTCCTTCAAATGCAATTCATCGGCGTAATACCGGCAGGCGATCCCCTGTGATCCTGGCCGTGCTGCTGACACAGGGCGCCGCCCTGTGGTCTGCTGCGGTACAGGCGGATCTGGCAGAATTGGCGAGAATCCTCCATCCCTACGCAGCTTTGACGGTTTCCCATGATGACAACCTGTTTCGTGTGGAAGGCGATAGTCAGGCACTTGCTTTGCTGGGTGACACCAAACAGTCTGATGCCTACACCACCCTGGAAGCCGGCTTCAATACCCAAATGAATGTCAGTCAGCAACGTTACCTTTTTGAAGGTAACCTGGTCCGCAACACCTACAACCACTTCGACGGACTGGATCATACGGGTGGTAATTTCCAGGGTACCTGGCAATGGAAGCATGGTGACCTCTGGGGAGGGGAAATCGGCTATCTGTATAATCGTCGCATCCGTAAATTCGAGAACCAGACCACTACGCCGCAAAACGATATGCGCGAAGAAAATAAGGTGTTCGCGGATGTGGACCGCTGGGTAACAGATCGCTGGCGCCTTGGTGTGTTGGGCAGTTGGTCCGATGTTTCCTTTACTGAGTCGCCCACCCTTAACCGGGAGCGTCTGCAGGGTGGGGTGGGTCTGGATTACGTCAGTGCCCAGGGTAACTGGTTGGGTATTCACACCAATTACATCGATGCCGATTTCTATGATGCTCCCAACAACAATTTTCAGGAATTCCAGGTGGGACCGGAAGCCTTCTGGCAACTCACCGGTAAAACCCGCTTACGCTTCAAGGCAGGCTATCAGTCGCGGGAATTTGACGACAACAGTGCTACCGGTCAAGCGGACTATGATGGTATCTATGCGCAAGCCGTGGGTATCCTCAAGGCGTCCAATCGGCTGAAAATCAATGCCTCTGTGTACCGTGAAGTGAGTAACCTGGCGGATGACATCGCGGAATACGCGGTAGTACAGGGTTTTCGTGTGGAGCCGGTCTGGAAATACACCAGCAAGATTTCCCTGCGCGCATCGCTGGGCTATGAAGTGCGGGACTTTCAGGGTGAGGACCCCACTAATATCAGTGTACTTCCCGACCGCGAAGACGATGTCACGGCCGCGGCCGTATGGGTGGACTGGATGCCGAATCGCGCCGTGGTGCTATCCGTCGGATATGACACGGGCAAGCGTGATTCCAATCGTGTAGATGAGGATTATCGTTATGAAAGCCTGCAACTGCGGGTGAAAGCCGGGTTTTAATGTGATTCATGCCAGGTGCAGAGTGGGTGAGCGTCAAACAGGTAAAGTCCGCCGATGGATTGACGAGATAATTTACAGTTTTGCTGATGTCCCGCAGGGCGGGGTGAAGCGTTGGAAAAGCCACTTAACATCCCTTGCAAATGTGTTAGAATGCCAACCTCATGTCTGTGCGATCCCACTGGACATGAGGGTTTGTCGGAGAAGCTTACAAAAAACATAGAGGTCAACACGCGGGCGTTGGAAAAAAATGCCTGATAATCAAGGCCTTTTGCCATAAATTGGGCAATAATATTTTTTCTTTAAGGGGTATGCCATGAAAATCTTGTGTGCACGCACCTCAGGAAATATCCCCATTTTCCGATGATGTAGGGAAGTGGGTGTTGCAGTAATTCTGCGTGCGCTGTGCCGGCAGTTGTGCAAACCACGTGGAATACGCGGGTAAGGTCAGGGGGAGATCATTCGATTACAGGCGACACCTTCTTTCGCCAACCCCACCTTGTTAGGTGCATCAGGAGTTACAGTCGTTCGCGGTAGTTACGTACGAATGTGTTCTCCGTGTAACACCAGATTAAGGTATACCGGTCATTTGCCGGTTATAGCGCCAGCGGCTTTTAACAACAGAAACACCTTTAAGGGCAAGGGTAACATCACTATGAACCGTCAAAGACAATTCCGGGGTACACGAAACATAGGGCTCCCCACTGCGATCACATGGCGCAATCTATTTGGTGGAATCCTGTTTTCCCTGGCCCTGAGTCCCATGGCCCAGGCCATCAGCTTTACCGATGTTACCGATACCGCTGGTGTGGGGTATATCGGAGAAACCTATGGTGCCTCCTGGGGTGACCTCAATGGTGATGCCTACCCGGATTTATTTGCCAATAATCACCGTCACCAGCCCAGCCTGTACCTCAATACCGGGCAGGGTGATTTTATCGATACGGCGACGCAAACCTTCACCTGGATCAACCGCCCCACGGCGGATACCCATGGGGGAAGCTGGGCCGACTTTGATAATGATGGAGATCAGGACCTGGTGATCACCACGGGTACCGGTAATCCGACACAGTTCCTGGTAAACGAAGGCGGTGCCCTCATCGATCGCACTGTGGAGCTGGGGGTATCCTACGATAACGTGGGTGGACGGCTGCCGGTCTGGTTTGACTATGACGGGGATCAGTTGCTGGATGTGGTATTCACCCAGTTTGGAGGTATTGCCAAGCTGATGCAGCAAACCGCAACGGGCTTTGTGGAAACCACCAGTACCGTGAAATTGCTTT
>CBDUNQ010000053.1:0-9550 GCA_965368625.1 uncultured Gammaproteobacteria bacterium | reverse complement strand
CTGCCGTAGACATCCACCACGGCATAGCCGGGGGTTTCCCCCAGATCCAGACCGCTGCCATTGCCTGGATCATCGTCCACATGGGTTTGACGGAGGGCACCGCGGATTCGGCTGCCTGCGTTCCAGTTGCCGGCCTGGTATTCCAGGGAAAGGCTGAAGTCCAGGGGCGGTATCTGCGCCAGGTCGCTATGGTCGTCGGTGTTGCGGCCGCGTACATAGGCCAGGGTGAATTCGCTGAACCAGCGTTCATTCCAGTGGCGTGTCAATTCAAGTTCGCTGCCCAGCAAACGGGCATCCACGTTGCGGTAAATGGTGGCGCCATCGGCAAGGGCAATGCCGTCCTGCAGACGTGCGGTATCGCGCAAGATGAAATCGCGCACGTAATCAGCATACAGGCTGGCACTGACCGTCCAGGGTCCGGGTTGGGTGGCAAAGCCCAGTTCCAGCTGATGGTGTTGTTCAGGATCAATGTCCGGATTACCGATCCAGCGCATGGAGGGCATGGTGCCATTGGCAGCCATGTAGCGTTCGGTTGCATCCGCGGTGCGTACACTGCGACTGATATTCACATAGGCCGTGAGTGGCTGCGGGGTGTTGAAATCCTCTTCCAGTTTGATGAAGCCGCCCAGATTGTTTTCCCGGTGCCGGTCGGCAATACGGTTGTAGTACAGGGTATACAGTTGATTGGGACTCAGCATGCCCATGGCGGTGGGGGATTCGGCGGCGCGGTGTGCCTGTGCCTCCACCCGGTCATAACGCAATCCCGCGCTGAGGCGGGTCTGGCGGGATAGATCCAGGGTGGTCTGGGAAAACAAGCCGATTTGCTCGGATTGCACATCGGGCCAGAGCAGTGAGTTGCTCATGGCCAGGGTAGGGCCTGCATAGCGGATGGCTTCCCGGTCATTTCGTTGCAGATCCATGCCGAAGGTCCATAAGGTGCCGGCGTCATTGAAATGATCAATACTGACGCGACCACCGCGGGTAATCGAGTCGGAAGGGACTTCCATTTTCATCGGCGCGGTCAGGGCGCGTAATGAATAATTATTCATCACGTGATGGACATCGGAGTAATAGATCTCTGCCTGTATCTGTTCGGCGAAGCCCTGAAGATTTTCCCTGCTGAATTTCAGGCGGACAATATCATGGTCACTGACGGGGGAATCCATGCCACCGGCAAACAGGGTATCCCTGCCGCGGCTGGCTTCCATACTGGCTTCAAGCCGTGTGTTGGCATCGGGCGTCCAGCCTGCAATGACATTGCCCCCGGTTTCCGTGTAGGCGGTGCGCACTTCGTTTCCGTCACCATCTTCATAGTTGTTTGCATCACTGCGGCCGGCGATAAAGCGGAGAAAGCCCTGTGCGTTGCCTACGGCTGCATCGGCAAAGAGTTCATTGCGCTCCCCGTTGCCGGCAAAACCGGCATCCAGGGCAAGCCGGGGAGATTCACCGTCAGCAAATGCCGGCGTATCGCGCTCCATGAGGATGGTGCCACCACTGCCACCACCGCCATAGAGCACCGACTGGGATCCTTTAATGACGGTAACGGATTCATAACTGTGCAGGGGTGCATAGGAGCTGGGGGGGTCCATGCGATTGGGGCAGCCGCCATGTACATAGGCGCCATCCAGTAATATGTTTACCCGGTTATCACTCTGTCCACGTACCACGGGGTCCACGCCACGCCCCCCCAGTCGCTTGCCTGATATCCCATTGAGCTTGCGTAACCATTCACCGCTGTCTGCAGAAGGGCTGCGGGAATCCTTTTGCGTTTCCAGGGTTTCCTGGGATGGATCCTGAATAACCGAGTCTTCGACGCGAATTTCCGGCAGGGAGGCGGCAAGCACGGGGGGCGGCAGGGAAAGGCACAGGCCAATGGCCATATAAAGATGGTTTGTTTTCATGGGGTCTCTTTGTTAAAGGTCGAGGATCGAGGTAAACCCGATAACAGTAAGCAAGTCGCGCGCCACCATAAAATTTATCTGATTAACAGTACCTTACTATATTGTTCCTGGGCCGTACGGTACGTAAGTGTGGCATATGACACAGTGGCTGTGTCCAATGCCCGATCAACAGGGGCGGGGTTTCCTGGTAGTGTAGGTACCCTTATGGTCAGCGGTGTATCGATGAAGAAACTATCGGGGCATGGACTTATCTATGGCCTGCTACTGGCTTCCCTGGCACTGCATGCCGGAGTGGCCTGGTATTGGTATGATGATTTCCAGCCCCAGACAAGCCTACCGGATAATGCAGCGGATGAATTTGTAGTGCGCCTGGTAAGTAATGCTGTGCCCATGCAGAAAGTGGCTGAAGCAGAGGAACCCAGGGAACCGGTTTCCCGTGAGCCGGTGAAAAGTAGCACACCGGTAACCACATATCCCGATCCACCTGAAAAGCATGAAGTGCTTGCGGCCGTGGCGAGCACCACAGGCCGGGAACCGCTGTCGACTTCGTCAATGCCGCATGAGAAAAGTGCAGCCATTACCTCAACCCTTGCTCAACGGGTGGAGCCGAAACCGCCTGATATACCGGATCACGATGTACAAAGCCTACGGGAATCCTATCTGCTGCGCTTGATGCAACACATCGAGCAACATAAGTTTTACCCGGCGGCTGCGCGTAGAAAGCGCTTGGAAGGGGATGTCACGGTGGAGATGAAGATTGCCTGTGATGGTGGCTTGCAATCATCCGCATTACAGGGAACCCAGGTGGTTCTCAAACGTGCCGCCGCCAGGGCCTTATTCGATGCCCAGCCACTTCCGGTACCCGATAGTGGCTTGCCTTGCCCGCTGGAGCTGGGGTATGTGATGGTGTATCACCTGCGCTGAGGCGAGTGGATGGAAGCCCCTGTGTGCGCGCTAGAAACGCAGGCTGAGCCCCGCATTGATTTCAAACTGACCGAAGCCGCTACTCTCAATGTGTGCGATGCAGGCGCCATTGCCACAAAAGATGGCCGCGTCGGTATCGAGTAGTGTGGCATAGCCACGAGCCTCTACGCGGATGCCAAGGTTTGGGGTCAGAAAAAAGAGATAACCCCCGGACAGCTGTAGTAACAGACGGGTTTCCGAATCATATCTTGAATCTTCCGGGCGCAGGTGTGTGATCCCCAGGGCAGCGCCAATGAATGGCTGGATCTTTTGTTCGTTCCAGAGATAGATGCCTCCGGCGGAAAGATAGTCCACATCAAGGCCGAAGTTTCCCCCGGAAAACAGGGTGCCTGCCTGTAATTCGGTTTCCTGGTGGCTGTAACTGATTTCCCACTCGGTATGGCTGTCATGATCCACGTTGATCACTAATCCGATACTGGCATCATCATCAAGATCAAGGCTTTCCCCGGTGACGGGGTCTTCAAAAGATCCACCGAAACGGTAACCTGTAGTAACGCTTATTCCCATGTGGGATGTATTATCGGATTCCGCGCGGGCGCTGAAGGAGGTGCATAGCCAGAGGGTGATCAGTAGCGCGCCAGCGGTTTTCATTGCGCGTTTATTGCTGGTTTCCGTGCCTGACATGATTTGTCCCTCCCGTGGAAGCAGCGGTGAATCAAGCTGTATCGCGCATGAAATGAGCCTGCAATGGAATCAGGATATGCACAATCATGATTCAGTACCACAGAAATTGTGAGCTGGCTTAGTCGTCCGCCACTTCGCAGCGATTGCGGCCATTTTCCTTGGCATGGTACAGGGCCTTGTCGGCCCGCTCAAACACCGCTTCTGGAGTATCCTCTTTGCGGAACATGGCGATGCCGCAGGAAATGGTAATGGTGACATCGGTATCGCGAAAGTGAAATCCGCAGTTAGAAACGCTGGTGCGGAGTTTGTCTGCGACTTCCTGAATGACCGGCATTTCCGTACCCGTCATAATCAGAATGAATTCTTCGCCGCCGAAGCGGGCCAGGAAATCCGTTTCCCGAATATTGGAGTGCAGTTGCTTGGCAACGGTTTTCAATACCTTGTCACCGGCTTTATGCCCGAAGTTGTCATTGACGGATTTGAACTTATCCACGTCCCACACCAGTAACGCCAACGGTGTGTTGAAACGTTTCCAGCGGGCCACTTCATGGCGAATGCGATCATCGTAGGCAAGACGATTGGGGATGCCCGTGAGCGCATCGGTCATGGCTTGCTCGCGTTCCTGGGTGATGCGGCTGCGTAATTGCTCGGTTTCCGCTTCCAGTTCCGTCATGCGCGCCTGCAGGCTGGCGACTTCGTCCTTGGCCTGCTGATGACTGGCTTCCTCTTCGCGCTGGTGATCTTCCAATTGTGCGACGATATTTTCCAGGTGGCTTTGCACCTCGGTTTTCAACTGTTGCAGGTCGCTGGCCTGACGAACACTGGTTTCAATGCCGCGCACTTCTTCCTTGACGGCGGCATCCAGATCACGACTACTCTGCAGGCTGGCTTCCCGAAAGGCTTCGCTGCCATGCAGGTGGGCATCCACTTCCTGGAGGCGTTCGGTAAGCTGCTTGAGGAAATCCTCGAGTTCCTGTTTTTCCGCCTGGATCCGGCTGCGCAAATCACTTACCAGAGAGGCAATTTCCGTCAGCAATGCCGACCAGTCGGGATTGGGTCCAGGGTCTTCGATACGTTCCTGCAGGGATTCCACACGCTCGGTGTATTCCACGGGCAAATGCAGCTGTTCGAGCAGTTGCAGTAATATCTCTTCCACTGCCATGGGAGTCTGATCTGCAATGTCTTCCTGGGTTTCCGCTTGCGGCGCTTCCTGGGTTTGGACGGCATCATTGGCGGCAACCTGGTGCAGTTCACGCAACAGCTCTGCGCCCAGTTGCTGCAATTCATCCCGATGCCGGGCCTGTAGTGCACGTCGCCGCAATACCAGATTGAGCTTGCCATTGTGTGTCATGGGGGCCGATTGCTCCACCAGCGTGGCGAGCAATTCGCGGGCCATCTCCAAAGCTTCCTGGTGATCTTCCGTGTCAGTGATGGCAGCTTCTTTGGGCGGGGTGGCTTTTCCGCTATCCTGCCTGGCGCCTTCCTTGTTGCCGCCAAAAATACGGTTCAGCAGTCCGCTGCTGGGTTCACGGCTAGTGTTGGCGGATTTACCAGTGGAGGCTTGTTGGAGGCTGTCGCTGATGAGTGCGGCCAGGGGCTTGATCAATGGGGCGGTTGGGGTTTCCGCCGTGGCTGCCGCAATTGCCTTGCGAATACCTTTGGCCTCGCGGTTGGCTTCCCTGGGGAATTGCAGTTGGTCGAGCAGTTGCAGCAACAAATGGGCCGCGGGTGGGGCAGATTGTTTTGCACTGCGCTCCTTTTCCAGTTGCACCAGGGTATTGGACATGGATTCAATTTTGCGCGACAGGGTTGGCCCCTCGTCGCGATCGCGGATGGCGTCGCGCAATTCCTTGAGTTGGCGGTCCAGGGTGTCATCCAGGCCCTCGGCGGCGAGGGTAAGGCGGGAAATGGTGCGGCGCAGCAAATCCTCGACGCCAGACCATTGTTTTTCCTTCTTCTCAAGGTCTTCCAGGCTGTCGAAGTACTTGTTTTTCCAGTGTTGCACGCCCTGCGTGCCTTCGTCCGCTGTGGCCATGTGCTTGCAGTCCAGGCTATGGATTGGGGAAATACGCCATCTCTTATAGCGTCTGACCTGCAGGACTCTTTACCGGTGGCGCTATTCCGTCATGCGCACGTCATTGGGCAGGGTCAGTTCCATGGCGATGGGCAGGTGGTCTGATACAGGGTAGTCCAGCACCTTGACCTGATCCACCTGTAAGGTCGGGGTGACCAGTATGTGATCGATGTTGCGCTCCGGCTGCCAACTGGGGAAGGTATTGAGACCATGGGCAGGTTCCGTCATCAGGGTGCGATCAATGAGGAGGTTCATTTCCCGGCTATCGGATTTGCAATTCATGTCTCCCATGAGGATGACATTGCGGTTTTCATTGATCAGATCACTGAGAAAGGCCAGTTGCTCCATGCGTCCCCGTTGTCCCAGTGCCAGGTGAATAATCATCACCACCAGGGATGATTCCTTGCGCCCATAGCGAACACACAGGGCACCGCGACCGGGCACTCGTCCAGGCAACTTGTGCTCGGTGATTTCCGTGGGCCGAAAGCGCGAAAGTACGCCCATGCTGTGGCGCGCGAAGCCCCCCAGATTCCGGTTGGTCTTGTCATCCCAGAAAGGGAAGCTCGCTTTTTGAGCCAGGTACTGGGTCAGATTGATATAGCCGCTGCGGCGGCTGCCGGCATCCACTTCCTGCAAGCCCACCAGATCATAGCCCTTGAGTACTTGGGCAATGCGGTCCAGATTGCTGAAGCGCTGTGGGTGGTGGAGCACATGCTTCCAGCTATGAATGAGATAGTGCCGATAGCGGCTGGTACTGATGCCGGTCTGGACGTTATAGCTCAGCAATTTCAGTCGTTGACCGATATTAGGTGCGTCCTGGACAGTGGCTTGGGTGCTGCTCATGAGTACTTATAGCTGGCAAACCAGCTTGCCTAAGGTCTCCGTAAGTTTCAGGTTTTCGCGATAATCCACCGGGCAGTCGATGACGCTGACGGTATTGTCTGCCAGGGCCCGGGTCAGAATGGACTGCAGGTCATCCTGTTCGCTGACGCGATAGCCTTTGGCGCCGAAGGATTCCGCATACTTTACGAAATCCGGATTACCAAAGTGTACGCTGGAAGTGCGCTGAAAGGTATTCAACTGTTTCCACTCAATCAGCCCATAGCCGCCATCGTTCCAGATGAGGATTACGATCGGCGTGTTGATGCGCAGGGCGGTTTCGATTTCCTGGGAATTCATCAGAAAACCGGCATCCCCGGTCACTGCCACCACGGCCCGCTCCGGATGTACCAGCTTGGCGGCAACCGCACCGGGCACGGCAATGCCCATACTGGCAAAACCATTGGAAATCAGGCAGGTATTGGGGTGCTCGCAACGAAACATGCGTGCCATCCACATTTTGTGGGCCCCCACATCGCAAATCACGATATCTTCCAGGTCGAGGATGGTACGCAGATCCCAGATGATCTTCTGGGGCTTCATGGGCAAATCCGTGTCGCGGCTGTGTTGTTTTGCTTCGGCGGTCAGGGCATCGCGCAGGGCGCGCATGGGTTCCCCCTGATGAGGGGTGCTGAGGGCGGCAATGCGTGCCAGGCTATGCTTGATGTCACCCACCACGCCGGCGGCGATGGGGTAGTGGGCATCCACTTCTGCGGAAGTGGTGTCGATATGGATAATGGTGCGATCCGCCGTGGGGTGCCACAGACGTGGATGATACTCCACCAGGTCATAACCGATGCAGAGAATCACATCGGCCTGGCTGAATCCCACACTGACATAGTCATTGGCCTGCAGGCCGGCACTGCCCAGCGCCGTGGGATGGTGGAAGGGCACCGCACCCTTGGCCATGAAGGTATTGGCTACCGGAATGTTAAGCGATTCGGCAAACTCCGCCAATTGCTGGCAGGCACCGGCGCGGATTACCCCATTGCCCGCCAGGATCATGGGTTGCCGGGCTTGGGAAATAAGCCGGGCTGCTTCTGCCACCCGTTCCTGGGAAGGCTCGGGGATGCTGACCTTCTTGATGGGCAATGGTTTGAGGTCGACTTCATCTTTGGCAATATTTTCCGGAAATTCGATGAAGGTGGCACCACTTTTCTCCGCCTGCGCCAGCTTGAAGGCCTTGCGCACCACTTCCGGAATGATGTCGGCATCCAGGAGCTGTGAGGAATACTTGGTAATGGGCTGGAACATGAGTTGCAGATCCAGCACCTGGTGTGATTCCTTATGGAGGCGGGTGGTGTCTGCCTGACCGGCAATGGCCACCACGGGGGCATGGTCCAGGTTGGCATCCGCCACCCCGGTCACCAGATTGGTTGCCCCGGGTCCCAGGGTGGCCAGGCATACCCCGGCGCGTCCCGTCAGGCGGCCATACACGTCGGCCATGAAGGCGGCCCCCTGTTCGTGGCGGCAGGTGATGAATTGGATGGGGGAATCCAGCAGGGCATCCATCACATCGAGGTTTTCCTCGCCGGGGATGCCGAAAATGTATTCCACCCCTTCATTTTCCAGGCACTGCAGGAATAATTTGGCGCTTTTCATGGATTCAGCAGGGTTGCAGGGGAGCGGTGATACGCTCCCCTGGTGGTGAATTGAGGAAGGATGGTCAGGGTTTGGCGTCCGCCAGGGGTTTGGGCATGGCCTTGCGTTCCATGTCCGTCAGGTGATCCACGGCCTTGAGCATGTTTTCATCGCCACCGGTAAGGGTGGCCGAGGTGCGGTACTTGCCATTGACGATCAAGGCCGGCACGCCGGTGATGCCATAGCGGCGGGTCATGATGCGCGCCTGGTTCAGCTTGGTGGCCACCGCGAAGGACTGGAAGGTGGAAGTGAATTTTTCCGGCGCTACACCGAATTCACCAAAAAAGGCCTGCAGGCCTTCTTCACTGTGAATCTTGCGATCCTTCTTGGTGTGGATACGCTCAAACAGGGGGGCATGCACCTGATCCAGTATGCCCAGTAATTCTGCCGTGAAAAAGGCGCGGGCCATGAGGTCCCAGTTGGGGCCGAGGATGGCGGGCATACGGATGAAGTTCACATCTTCAGGCTTGGTTTCCAGCCACTTATCCAGCAGTGGCTCCAATTGCTTGCAATGAGGGCAGCCATACCAGAAAAGCTCAACCACTTCGATGCGACTCTTATCCTGCGTGGCCTGGGGTGGGTTCACCCGCTGATACTGTACGCCTTCCTCAAAGGTGGTGCTTACCTGTGCGGTGCCATGGTCGTGTCCCGCATGGGGGTCGGTGGCTCCCACCGCGCGCTGCCCAAGCAGCAGCGTTGAACATAATGCCAAACTCAGAATCCAGCCTTTCATTGCTATTGTCCTCTCGTCCCCGCAGGGTTCGATGCATGGTAACTGCGTCGGCCTGCTGTGCCGACCAGAACCCCCATAGTACCATTCCAGCCGTAGCCTGGGGTACCCGCTCCATAGGATGCGATTCTGTCATGAAAGTTCCCCTTTTCCCGGCGGCGCGGAATGCCGTCGAGGGATGGAGGGTGGGTGTCAGAAAAAAACAGGAAATCCTTAAGGGAATGCAGCTGGTACCGCTAGCCTATCAGGAGGAAGATAGAGGGAAAACAAGTGGCTACACTTGGGAGTAGGCTGGAGTGAGTGCACGGGTATCGCTCGATCCGGCAGGGGTGCCCATAGAGAGGTGAAAGGGATGCAATCATGAATGCGGTACTCAAGGCGAGGATGCGTGCCAGTGCCCTGCAGGGGGGCAATGCGGACTATCTGGAGCAGCTTTACAGCCGCTATCTGCAGGACCCTGCCAGCCTTGAACCACAGTGGCGCAATTATTTCGAACAGCTGGAGCTGGCCCAACCGGCCAGTGCACCGGCCGCGAAGCAGACCCCGGTGGCTGCCCGGCCGCGCCGGCCCCGTAGTGGGGTGAGTCCAGGGGCCACCCCCTCATCCACGGTTCTGGCCGCCACCGCGGCACAACGGCAAACGGAAGTATTGCAACTCATCAATGCCTACCGCGTCCGCGGTCATCAACAGGCGGACCTGGATCCCCTGCAGGCTCAG
>CBDUNQ010000052.1:0-9635 GCA_965368625.1 uncultured Gammaproteobacteria bacterium | reverse complement strand
CTTTGCGTTTTTTGGCTATACCCACTGTCCCGATGTCTGCCCCACCACCATGACCGTACTCAGCGGCATGATGAAAAAGCTGGCATCCTCCCAGGTACCGTCACCCCAGGTGATTTTTGTTTCCGTTGATCCCCTGCGTGACACCGTGGAGCAATTGCGCCAATTCATTCCCTATTTTCATCCCGACTTCATCGGCGTCACCGGCAGTCGCAAGGAAATCAATGCCCTGACCCGCAACCTGGGAATCATGCACGGCATCGTCGGGGATAACCCGGTATCGGATAATTACCTGGTAGACCATTCCGCCGCCATCATCCTGTTCAATCCCCAGGGGCAGTATAGTGCGCTGTTCAGTGCACCCCATACCCCAACTGCCCTGGCAGAGGATTATCTCCGTATCGTGAAATACCATGAGGGCACGCCATGAAACACCTCCCAACGCTGATGATTGTTGCTCTCTGCCTGTGTGCCCCACTCCAGGCCCAGGAAGGCCTGCAGGTGGAAAACGCCTGGGTTCGGGAATCGGCGCCGACGGCGCGGGTACTGGGTGCCTTCATGCACCTTCACAACCGTGGCAGCGAAACCCTCACCATTCGCGGTGCCCAGAGCCCGCAATTCGATTCCGTGGAAATTCATCAGACGGTTCTGGAAAATGGCATGGCGCGCATGTTGCCCCAGGATTCACTCACCCTGGGACCCGATGAACATATGGATTTGAAACCGGGTGGCTATCATCTCATGCTCATTGGTCCCAAGCGCCCTTTTCGCGCCGGGGAGCGCGTGGAAATCAATCTCGATGTCAGTGAGCAATCCATGTATCACCTGCATGTGGAGGTACGCAAGGATGATGGTGAAGGCGACGACCACACCCATCATCACCACTGAAGGATTCTCATGCCGTTCGACGAACCGCCCACCGCGGGCCTGAAGGATTACCTCAAGTCATGGCCCCTGTACCCTCTTCCTCATCACTGGCTTTCGCGCATCATGCTGGCACTGACCCGGGTGGAAAACCCCACCCTGGTGCCACCCGCCATTCGGCTGTTCTGCCGCCACTTCGAGGTTGATCTCCAGGAAGCCCGGGAAACCGCCGCCGAAGGGTATGCCAGCTTCAATGCGTTTTTCACCCGCGCACTGAAATCCACTGCCAGACCCCTGGATAAGGACCCTCGCAGCTTGTGCAGTCCCGCCGATGGCGCCATCAGCCAATGTGGTTCCATCCATGAGGGACGCATCTTTCAGGCCAAAGGCCGGGACTACAGCCTCGAAGCCCTGCTGGGCGGCGATACGGCACGGGCGGCGCACTATGCCGGTGGAGAATTCTGCACCATTTACCTGTCCCCCCGGGATTACCACCGGGTCCATATGCCCGTCTCTGCCGATCTACTGGAAACCCTGCTGGTTCCTGGCCGCCTGTTCAGCGTGGCACCGCACACAGTACGGGCCGTTCCCGGCCTGTTCGCCCGCAATGAGCGGCTTATCGCTCACTTCGATACAGCCGTTGGCCCCATGGCCATGATTCTGGTAGGGGCCATCTTCGTCGCCTGTATCGAAACCGTATGGACCGGCGTAGCCACTCCACCCCATCCCGGCCACATCACCCCGCTGCCACACAAGCAACCCCTGCACCTGGAAAAGGGCGCGGAAATGGGGCGCTTCAATATGGGATCCACGGTGATTCTGCTGTTTGGGCCCGACCGAGTGCAGTGGTCAGCCGATTGCCACCCGGAAGCCGCGGTGCGCATGGGGCAACGCATTGCCATGGCTCGCTGAGCTATTTCCCTCGCACAAATACGCAATGCAAGGGATATGCACGCCGCTAGCCCCCATTGCCACCGGTCTTGCCTTTCATCTTTTCACTCCTCGTCAATCAACCGGAGATTTCCCCTCACTGCCCAGTTCCGCCGGCAATCCTCCACCCATGGGCAGCCCATAAATATCTCCATGATATTAATACAAATAACTCCTTTCTGAGCAAAGCACTCTGCCTGCATACCCGGATGCGCAGGTTTTCCACAGGCAACGTCCGGTCAGCATTACCTGGTGCCTTATGGATACAAGTCAGGTGCCAAGTCTGCTATCCTTTGCCGCCGTCCAATCCGTAGGAAAAACCCCTGTGCACCCTATGCTGAATATCGCGGTGCGTGCCGCCCGCGCCGCCGGCAGTGTGATTTCACGCTATGCCAATCGCATTGATGAATTGACCATCACCACCAAGGAAGAAAATGATTTCGTGTCCGAAGTGGACCGCGAAGCCGAAGCGCAAATTATTCGCGTGTTACGCAAGGCCTACCCGAATCATGGTATTCTTGCGGAAGAAAGCGGCACCACCAGTGGCAGTGATGATGAGTACCAGTGGATCATTGATCCCCTGGATGGCACTACCAACTTTTTACACGGCTTTCCGCAATTCTCCGTTTCCATTGCCCTTGCTCACAAGGGCCGCCTGGACCAGGCGGTGGTCTATGACCCCATGCGGGAAGAATTGTTTACTGCCAGTCGCGGTGCCGGTGCCCTGCTCAATGACCGTCGCATTCGGGTCAGTAAACAACCCGGGCTTTCCGGCGCCTTGATCGGTACCGGCTTCCCCTTCAAGGAACCTCAACACCTGGATGCCTATCTGGGCATGTTCAAAGCCATTCACCAGGATACGGCAGGGATCCGCCGCGCCGGTTCCGCCGCCCTGGATCTTGCCTACGTGGCGGCTGGCCGGCTGGATGGTTTCTGGGAAATCGGCCTGAATCGCTGGGATATGGCTGCCGGTATTCTCCTGGTGCGCGAAGCCGGGGGACTGGTGGGCGATTTCAGTGGCGGACACGACTTTCTGGACACCGGCAACATCGTGGCCGCCCCACCCAAGGTGTTTCCCGCGCTGTTGCGCAGCATCCGCCCGCACCTGGGTAGTGATTTGAGCCGCTAAATCGCACCCTTTTCAGGGGCCAGAAGAAACCAGCGAAGGCTGGCTGGCGCGCTCTGTTTGCCAGAATAAGAGACTGGGAACCCGGTTACAAAAATGAAAAAAACCATTGCGGGAAGGCTGTGCAGGGTAAAGATTCAGTGGTCACAACCGATCATATAAGCCATGGATCACGTGCCTAGCACATCCCGCCAATCGTGGACCGGTGCCGTCATGAAAATTAATCAAGCGTTTGAAATATATGAAAATAAGCGACAAGGCACTGGAATGGATCATTCGCGATGTGCTATTGGGAATGGAAGAACTGGCCAACGCGGCGGTAACCGCGGATAAGGCCATTTATACGGCGCAAACGGCGCCAATCCTGCCCCCCTCCATTAACACCAGCCCCCCCAGTGCGGTGGTGCTACACTTCCCCCAACCGAAAAAGCCCTGATAGCCCAATGGTATTGTTTCGTATTCCCCTGGTGTTCCTGATGTGATATACCCTATCCATCGCTCTGGAAAAAAGGGGTTTTTGTGAACCAATTTCTGGTGTCATTGTTTTTCCCGCCGTTCGCTGCCTGCCGCTATGGCTGTGCCGGCTGTTGTGCCGCTCCCATCGGGGTATTCTGGATCGCCGGCATCACCGGCATCATTTATGGCCTGGTGGGTGGCCCCACCAATCTGTTCGGTATCAACTGGGAATTTGTCGGTATCGGCGTGGCCACCTGGCTGGTGGCTTCCGTATGGGCACGCTTGACCATTCTCGGCGCCGATGAAGACAAGTGTGCCCGCAAGTCCAGCTCACTGTGCAGCCGCATTTTGCCCGAAGTGGATGAGAGTGACCCCTTTGATGAAGTCCACAAGGCACGCTGAGGCCGGATATCCGCTTCCGTGACGTGATCCCCAGCAGCACCTGCAGATCTTGCCGGTTTGTTCACCGGCTTTTTTGGCGTCGTCACCAGATAGAAACCAGGTAGTGGAGCCGTGCTCATACAGAGGCTGGTCTCACGCTACGCCCGTCGTGTCGCACTCCCTAGGGCGTATCATCCACCACATCGTCTTTCTTCACCGGCATCAGGTCTTGCTTACTCACCCCCATGGCCAGGGCCACCGTACTGGCCACGAAAATAGAGGAATAGGTACCGATAACCACACCGATGAGCAATGCCAGGGCAAAGGCATGAATCACTTCCCCCCCGAGTAGGAACAATGCAATCAATACCAGCATGGTGGTGAGTCCCGTCATGATGGTACGGGACAGGGTCTGATTGATGGAGGCATTCATGATCTGCGCAGGAGAGCCTTTGCGCATTTTGCGGAAATTTTCCCGAATGCGATCAAACACCACAATGGTATCGTTGAGGGAATAACCGATAACTGCCAGCAAGGCGGCCAATACCGTCAGATCGAACTCGATCTGAAACAGTGAAAAGAACCCCAGGGTGAAGATCACATCATGGACCAGGGCCACTACCGCCCCCACGGAAAAGCGGTATTCAAAACGCAGGGCCACGTAGATAAGAATACCGATCAGGGTATAGAGCATAGCCAACCCACCCTGTTCCGTGAGTTCGTCTCCCACCTGCGGGCCTACGAATTCCTGGCGCCGTAATTCCACAGCTTCCACATCCTTCTGCAGGGCCAGAAATACCTGGTCACTGAGCTCGGCACTGCTGCTTTCCGTACGCGGGGCTATACGGATCAATACGTCCCGGGCGGTACCGAAATGCTGTACCTGGGCATCGCCCAGATCGGATTCCGCCAGGGTATTGCGCACATCATTGAGATCCACGGCCGCGGGATATCCCACCTCAATCAGCGTACCACCGGTGAAATCAATGCCGAATTCCAGCCCCCGGGTCAACAACAGGGCCAATGAAGCCACCATGAGAAATCCCGAAAACCAGGCCGCCATACGGCCTTTTCCCATGAAATCGAAGCTGGTCAGTTTGCCGAAAAATTCCATGTCTGCAATCCTCGCCTAAATGGACAGGTGGGCAGCACGCTTGCCGCCATAGATAAGGTTGATCACGGCCCGGGTACCCATGATGGCCGTAAACATGGAGGTTACAATGCCGATGGAAAGGGTCACGGCAAAGCCCTTGATCGCGCCGGTGCCAAAGCTGAACAGCACAATGGCCGCAATGAGGGTGGTGATATTGGCATCGGCAATGGTGGAAAAGGCCTTTTCATAACCGGAATGAATGGCCGCCTGCGGACTGTTGCCATTGCGTAACTCTTCCCTTATGCGTTCAAAGATCAACACATTGGCATCCACAGCCATACCCACCGTCAAGACGATACCGGCGATACCCGGCATGGTGAGGGTGGCTTGCAGCAGGGAAAGAATGGCCACCATAAACACCAGATTCAGGGCCAGGGCCAGATTGGCCACCAGACCGAACAGCTTGTAGTAAACAGCCATAAATACCAGCACCAGCACAAAGCCGATCACCACCGATTTGAAGCCCTGGGCGATATTATCCTTACCCAGGCTGGGCCCCACGGTGCGTTCTTCAATGATATTGATGGGCGCCGCCAGGGCACCGGCTCGCAGCAAGAGGGCCAGTTCGTGGGCTTCTTGCGGACTGTCCAGCCCTGTGGTCTGGAAACTCTTACCGAAGACACCACGGATGGTGGCAACACTGATCACCTCTTCCACCTTGCGAGTGGTGCTCACCAGTTCGCCATTGATTTCCTGCACAGTGGTTTTATTTTCGATGAAGACCACCGCCATGGGATTACCCACATTGCCTTTGGTGAACTCCAGCATCTTTTTGGCACCGATACTGTCCAGCGTGACCGATACCTGCGGACCGCCGGTCTGCTGGTCAAAACCGGAGCGGGCATTGACAATCTGATCCCCCGTGGCAATGACCCGCTGCTTCAATAATACCGGCGTGCCATCACGCTGGTAGTAGAGACGCGAGCCCACCGGTACCTTGCCCGCAACAGCATCCTGAACATTGCCTTTATAATCCACGGCGCGGTATTCCAGGGTGGCGGTGGCGCCGAGGATGATCTTGGCGGCAGCGGTATCCTGCACACCGGGCAACTGCACCACGATGCGATTGTCACCCTGTTGTTGAATCACCGGTTCGGCCACACCCAACTCATTTACACGATTGCGCAGGGTGGTTATGTTTTGCTGAAGTGCAAAACGGCGGATTTCCAGGGCTTCCTGCTCACCGATACTGGCCTTGATTTCCGCTTCGTCACCTTCCACCTCGGTAATATCCAGACGGTCAAATTCGCGGGACATCAGTTTCATGGCCTGATCGCGGTCTTCCAGATTGCGGAACCGCAAGCGCAAGGCTTGCGCGGCCGGGCGTACACTCAGATAACGGATCTTGTTTTCCCGTAGCAGGGTCTTGGTATCGGTGACATAGCGTTCCACTGCCTGATCCATGGCAGCTGCCATATCCACCTCCATGAGAAAGTGAACACCCCCGCGCAGATCCAGCCCCAGGTACATGGGCAAGGCATTAATGCTCTGCAGCCACTTGGGGGTGGAAGGTGCCAGGTTCAATGCCAGTACCATACGGTCGCCAATGACTGGCCGTAGCAGTTCCACCGCTTTTAACTGGGCTTCGGTATCCTCGAAGCGAAACAGGATCTGTTGCTCCTGGGCTTCCACGCGTTTGGCGCTGACCCCGCCATCGGCCAGTGTGCGCTCCAGGGTCCCCTGCAGTGCCGGGTCAATTTCGGCCCCACGCATGGTGGATACCTGTACCGCCGGGTCTTCGCCATAGAGGTTGGGCAGGGCATAGAGACCACTGAGCAACACCAGGATCAGAATAAGCAGATACTTCCACAACGGATATTGATTGATCATTGAGCAAGCCCCCTTGCGGGCCGGAAATTATAGTTCTTGTTTCACGGTTCCCTTGGGCATAAGGGAAGCCACGGCCTGTTTCTGTACTTTCAATTCCACGCCATTGGCCACTTCGATGAGGGCGAAATTCTCCCCTACCTTGGTGACCTTACCCAGCACCCCACCATTGGTGACCACTTCATCTCCCTTGGCCAGGCCTTCCACCATGGCCTTGTGTTCTTTGGCCCGCTTGGTCTGAGGGCGGATCAACAGGAAATAAAACACCACAAAAATCAGTATCAGGGGCAAAAACCCCATCAGAGGTCCCGGCTCCCCCTGGGGAGCGGCGGCCAGGGCATCGGAAATAAAGAAGCTCATGATCGTTCCTTAACAAAAGATTCAATAAAATCATCCACATCCAGCCCTTCGGGCCAGCTAATAGCCGGGTATTATGACACAGCCGGAACGCTTTGGCCCCTCCTGGCATAGAAATCCGCTACGGCACGGTTCAGTTCACCGGCGGCAATGGCGCTACGCAGATCCGCCATAAGCTTCTGGTAGTAACGCAGGTTGTGCACTGTATTCAAGTGTGCCCCCAGCATTTCACCGCATTTATCCAGGTGGTGCAGGTAGGCACGGCTGTAATGACGGCAGGTGTAACAATCACAATCCTCATCCAGTGGCCCGGTATCGGTCTTATGGCGCGCGTTACGAATCTTGATCACGCCCTGGTGGGTAAACAGATGGCCATTTCGCGCATTGCGGGTGGGCATGACACAGTCGAACATATCCACTCCGCGGCGCACGGCTTCCACGATATCCTCGGGGGTGCCCACTCCCATGAGGTAACGGGGTCGATCGGTGGGTAATTGCGGGGTTATCTGGGTGAGTATCCGTTCCCGGTCTTCCCGTGGTTCGCCCACCGATAAGCCGCCAATGGCATAACCATCAAAGCCGATATTCCGCAAGCCGGCCACGGAGGCTTCCCGCAGGGGAATATACATTCCACCCTGCACAATACCGAACAGGGCAGCGGGATTGTCGCCATGGGCTTCACGACTGCGCAATGCCCAACGCAGGGAAAGTTCCATAGACGTCTGCGCCTCAGCCTCGGAAGCCGGATAGGGCGTGCACTCATCAAAGATCATTACAATATCGGATCCCAGGGCCCGCTGCACCGCCATGGATTCTTCCGGCCCCATGAATACCTTGTCGCCATTGACCGGGGAGCGGAAATGAACCCCCTGCTCGGTAATCTTGCGCAAGTCACCCAGACTGAACACCTGGAAGCCACCGGAATCGGTCAGGATCGGCCCCTGCCAATGCATGAAGTCATGCAGGTCGCCATGGGCCTGAATGATATCCGTACCGGGGCGCAGCATCAGGTGAAAGGTGTTGCCAAGTATAATCTGGGCACCGATGTCCTGAATTTCCTCCGGCGTCATGGCCTTGACCGTGCCATAGGTACCGACCGGCATGAAGGCCGGCGTATCCACCACCCCGCGAGTGAATTCAAGACGTCCGCAGCGGGCCCGGTCATCGGTATGCAGTAACTGGAACTTCATTCAGGCCCGCTCCAGAAACATGGCATCACCATAGCTGAAGAAACGATATTCCTGCTCGATGGCGTGCTGATAGGCCGCCATCACCGGCTGGTAACCGGCAAAGGCACAGACCAGCATCAGCAGCGTGGATTCCGGCAGGTGGAAATTGGTAATGAGGGCATCCACCACTTGAAAGGAATAGCCGGGGGTGATGAAAATATCCGTTTCCCCCTGAAACGGGGCCAGTCCACCCTGTGCCGCCGCGGCTTCCAGGCTGCGCACCACGGTGGTGCCAACGGCCACCACCCGTCCGCCACGCTCGCGGGTCGCAGCGATCTGGCTGCAAACCAATGGGCTTACCTCGACCTGCTCGCGGTGCATGTGATGATCTTCCAGACGCTCCGCACGTACCGGTTGAAAGGTGCCGGCACCCACATGCAGGGTGAGATAAGCGGTGTGGATACCCTCTGCCTGCAGTCTTGCCAGCAAAGCGTCATCAAAATGAAGTCCGGCCGTGGGGGCGGCAACGGCACCGGGATTCCGAGCATAAACGGTCTGATACCGGTCCCGGTCCTGCGGCCCGTCCTCACGGGTGATATAGGGGGGCAAAGGCATATGCCCATGGCGCTCGAGTAATTTCGCCACCGGCGTGGAATGCTCACTTTGCAAGCGGTACAGATCCCCATCCCGCCCCAGCACCCGCATGGGAAGATCGCCTTCCATGTGTAGCAGGGTATCGGTACGGGGCGACTTGCTGGCCCGGACATGAGCCAACAGCTGATGCTCATCGAGAATGCGCTCCACCAGGATTTCCACAGCACCGCCACTGGCCTTGTGGCCATGGAGGCGCGCGGGTATCACGCGGGTATCATTGAATACCAGTAAATCGTCTTCCGTAAGCAATTGCGGTAACTCGGTAAATATCCGATCGTGGCAACGCCCATCGGGTGCCAGCTGTAACAGACGGCTGGCACTGCGCTCCTCCCTGGGCTGATGGGCAATACGCTCAGGAGGGAGATGGTATTTGAAGTCACTTCGCAACATGGCGCGGGATAGTATCACAGACCCCGCCGTAATAAGGGCGGCATGTCACGGTCCCTTACCGAACCGGCACCCATGACTTGCCCCTGGCGGTGAATACCTTATACTACGCAACCTCGTGCCGGGGTGGCGGAACTGGTAGACGCGCCGGATTCAAAATCCGGTTCTGGCAACAGAGTGTCGGTTCGATTCCGACCCTCGGCACCATTTTTCTTCTCCCCCTCACTGTCCTGACCGCTACCAGACTACCCGGCTCACGCGTCCCCCTGGGCCACTTCATGCATCCTTATGGTGCATACCCCTTCGATCCTCACGCCAAATCCGGTCAATGAAT
>CBDUNQ010000051.1:0-9664 GCA_965368625.1 uncultured Gammaproteobacteria bacterium | reverse complement strand
CAACCGATTGGCGTGCCGGGTCTTTTCGCGAGCTGCGCTCGCTCCTACTGGTGCCAGTGTATCGGTGATGGGCCAGCCCGAAGCCACCGGTAAGAGCCAGCGCCAGTTGGCGAACATGGGTGGCACAATCCCTTGGCGTGCCAGGTCTTTTCGCGAGCTGCGCTCGCTCCTACGGGTGCCAAGTGTACCTGGCTAGTCTGACAACCGCCCCGGGAGGCAAATAATATACTGCCAAGGTCGGGAATAATGTTCTTCAATAAGCGTCTTACTGGGTATCATCCCACGAAACCCTGCAGGTGAATCCATGGGTGTTATCAGCAGATTCTATAAAAACAGAGAGTTACGTACCACATTGGAGGAGAGTCGGGGCCGGTTGTACCGCATTGCGTACTCCTGGTGCCACAATCCCGCGCTTGCCGACGACCTGGTTCAGGAAACCCTGATCAAGGCCCTGAAATACAGTGATCAGCTGCGCGATCCGAAAACCATCAAGTCCTGGCTTTACAAGATACTCACCAACTGCTGGCGGGATCATTTCCGCCGCAGCCGCGAAACGGTGGATATCGATGACGTGGTTCTGGTGGAGGAAAATACCCCGGAACTGCATCAGCAACGCAACGAAGTGGTGGACCGGGTACGGGCAGGTATCGCCACCCTGCCGGTAGGCCAACGACAGGTCATCACACTGGTGGATCTGGAAGGCTGTTCCTACATCGAGGTAGCGGAAATCCTCGATATCCCCATCGGTACCGTGATGAGCCGCCTGTGCCGGGCACGCCGGGCCCTCAAAGATGCATTGCTGGCCGCCGAGGACACGCTGCAAACAGCGAATTCTCATCTCAGGAGAGTGAAATGAAACAGGAAGATCGAATCTCTGAAGAGCAATTGAATGCCTTCATTGATGGCGAACTCGACAGTGAAGATCGCAGTCGTGTACTGGCCGCATTACAGGATGACCATGCCCTCAAGGCACAGGCCTGTGAACTGCGCACCGTACAGGAACTGGTGCGTCACGCCTATGACTATGAAAAGCTGCAGGACCCGCGCCAGTGCCCCCGCCCCATGAATAACTGGAGCCGCGCCATTGCCGCCGGCGTACTGTTATCCCTGGGTGGCATGCTGGGCTGGCTGGGCAATGAACAGAGTCAGGAGTCCAGGCTCCAGGCCATGTTCTGGAATGAACAGAGCAGCTTTCAAAATGCATCTCTTTCCCAGGCTTCCCAGGAAACCGGCCATAAAAAGGTATTGGTTCACCTCAATACGGCCAATCTGGACAAAATCCGTGAAGCCCTGGATACGGCCGAGGAATTACTCAAGACCTATGCCCAGACCGACCAGGTGGCGGAAATGGAAATCATTGCCAATTCCGGTGGCTTGAACTTGCTGCGCACCGGGCACTCCCCCTATGCGGAGCGCGTCAAAGAACTGCAGCAACGCTATGTGAATCTCACCTTCCTGGCCTGCCAGACCGCCATGGACCGGGTGAAGCAGGAGCAGGGCATCGATGTCTCCAAGGAATTACTGCCCGGCATTGAAATCACTCCATCGGCCCTGGACCAGATCCTCGACCGCTTGCGTGAAGGCTGGGTCTATATCAAGGTATAACCACTCTTTCCATTCCTCCTCCGTCCGTGTGTCGCCCTGCTTCGGCAGGGCTTTTTTATGGTGCTAGCGGCATAGTGGTGATGGGCTAACCCAAAGCCACCGGTAGAAGCCAGCGCCAGTTGGCGAACATGGGTGGCACAATCCATACGCAGCGTGCAATGATCACGGGCATAAAAAAGCCCCGCCGATACCGGCGGGGCTTTTGGCAGCAGCCAGAGTAGAACGGGCTTACATCATACCGCCCATGCCGCCCATGCCACCCATACCGCCCATGCCACCCATATCAGGGGCACCGCCGGCATCATCCTTGGGCACTTCCGCCACCATGGCTTCCGTGGTGATGATCAGAGCGGCCACGGAAGCGGCATTCTGCAATGCCGAACGGGTTACCTTGGTGGGATCCAGAATACCCATTTCGATCATGTCGCCATACTCGCTGGTAGCGGCGTTATAACCATAGTTACCCTTGCCTTCCGCTACCTTGTTGAGGACCACGGAGGATTCGTCACCGGCATTGGCACAGATCTGACGCAGCGGCTCTTCCATGGCACGATGGGCAATGCTGATGCCCACGTCTTGGTCATGATTGTCACCCTTGAGAGAGGACACAGCCGCCTGGGCACGGATCAGGGCCACACCACCACCCGGCACCACACCTTCTTCCACGGCAGCACGCGTGGCATGCAGTGCATCTTCCACACGGGCCTTCTTCTCTTTCATTTCCATTTCCGTGGCGGCGCCCACCTTGATCACGGCAACACCACCCGCCAGTTTGGCAACGCGTTCCTGCAGCTTTTCCTTATCGTAATCGGAAGTGGCTTCTTCAATCTGGGTACGAATCTGGGCCACGCGGGCTTCGATTTCATCCTTGCGACCGGCGCCATCGATCACCGTGGTGCTTTCCTTGGTGATCTGAATCTTCTTGGCATTACCCAGATCATCCAGGGTCGCCTTTTCCAGGGACAGGCCGATTTCCTCGGAAATCACCGTACCACCGGTAAGAATGGCAATATCCTGCAGCATGGCCTTGCGGCGATCACCGAATCCAGGAGCCTTGACGGCACATACCTTGACGATGCCACGGATGCTGTTTACCACCAGGGTGGCCAGGGCTTCGCCTTCCACGTCTTCGGCAACGATCAGCAGCGGCTTCCCGGATTTGGCTACGCCTTCCAGTACAGGCAGCAAGTCACGAATGTTGGAAATCTTCTTGTCGAAAATCAGGATGTAGGGATCATCCAGTTCGGCACTCATGTTTTCCTGGTTGTTGACGAAGTAGGGTGACAGGTAGCCGCGATCGAACTGCATCCCCTCCACTACATCCAGCTCGTTATCCAGCGCGGAACCCTCTTCCACGGTGATCACGCCTTCCTTACCCACTTTGTCCATGGCATCCGCAATGATCTTGCCGATGTTTTCATCGGAGTTGGCGGAAATGGTACCTACCTGGGCAATGGCCTTGGTATCGGCACAGGGCTTGGAAAGACTGCGCAGGCTATCCACCGCGGCGGTCACAGCCTTGTCGATACCGCGCTTCAGGTCCATGGGGTTCATGCCGGCAGCAACGGCCTTCATACCTTCGCGCACGATGGCCTGGGCCAGTACGGTAGCGGTGGTGGTACCGTCACCGGCCACATCGGAAGTCTGGGAAGAAACTTCCTTCACCATCTGGGCGCCCATGTTTTCAAACTTGTCTTCCAGTTCGATTTCCTTGGCCACGGACACACCGTCTTTGGTTACGGTGGGGGCGCCAAAAGCCTTGTCCAGCACCACGTTGCGGCCCTTGGGACCCAGAGTGACCTTAACGGCATTGGCCAGCACGTTGACACCCTTCACCATGCGGGCGCGGGCGTCATCTCCGAATTTCACTTCTTTTGCAGACATTGCAGAATTCCTCTTTATATTCTCGATTCGTTTCCGATGTGACTCAGGCTTCGATTACCGCCATGATGTCTTCTTCGCGCATCACCAGCAGTTCCTGGCCATCTACCTTGACCTCGTTACCGGAATACTTGCCGAATAACACCTTGTCGCCGACCTTCACATCCAGGGTGATGATTTCACCCTTGTCATTGCGCTTGCCATTGCCCACGGCGATGACTTCACCCTTGCTGGGCTTTTCCGTGGCGGAATCGGGAATGACGATACCACCGGCGCTCATGCGCTCCTCTTCCATGCGCTTGATGATCACGCGATCATGCAACGGACGAATGTTCATTTAGAAATTCTCCTTGAAAAACAAATAATTGATTAATTCTGGACCAATGAGACAAGTGTTTATTAGCACTCGACTTAAGTGAGTGCTAATCATAGCGGCGAAATTGCCGGAGTCAAGCCATGGCTGACGAACGATCGCTAGCTCAGGGAAATTTGTATATAAACAGGCCGCGCCTGGGGGCACTGGTCGCCCAGGTCAGTCGTCTTCGCGATGAAATTCGCCTTCCAGGGTGCGGGGTTCCGAACGGGAGTGGGCGCCAGGCCCCTGCCCCGCCCCTGGCCCTCCCCCCCCGGGGGGCACGATAAGCCGGCGCAGGTACCAGGCCACCAGGGCCTGACGCAAGGGGGGGATCAGCAATAAAAACCCAAAACTATCCGTGGCAAAACCCGGTACCAGTAGCAAGACTCCCGCCACCAGCAGTAATGCCCCCTCCAGCATGGGACCGGCCGGCACTTCACCACGCTGCATCGTGGTCTGCACCCGTTGCAGGGTGGTAACACCCTGAAAGCGAATCAACAGAATACCCAGCATGGCCGTGAACACCACCAGAAATACCGTGGGAATGGCACCCAACAGTCCACCCACCTGGATCAGAAAATAAATTTCCACCAGGGGGATGCCGATGAGCAACAGCAGAAACAACGCCAGGGGATTCATAGAGCGCACAATACTGGAGCCCAGGGGGCCAGACAAGCGGCGCGCGCACTGCCCCCATGGCACCCGATGGTGGCTTGGGGTATGGTCCGCCCATGAATACCGAGATGCTGCTGGTACTGTCCACGCTACCCGATGAAGCCGCCGCCCGCTCCCTGGCTACCACGCTGGTGGAGGAAGGCCTGGCGGCCTGTGTGAATATATTGCCTTCCCTTACGTCTATCTATCGCTGGCAGGGAAAAGTGCAGCATGAACAGGAGTGCCTGCTACTCATCAAGGTGGCTGCACGGGCGTATGAAACGCTGGAGCTACGCCTCAGAGCACTGCACCCCTACGAACTTCCGGAGGTCGTGGCAGTCCCAGTTCACGCAGGATTGGCCGACTATATACAATGGGTACAGGAAAACACGGGTTTGACTACATGAAAAAATGGCAATGGCTACTCGGGCTGCTGGCCCTGTGGGCCCCGCTGCTGGCGGCACAGTTGGGAAATGAAGAAGAATTACTGCCCCCGGAACAGGCCTTTGCGTTTCAGGCGCACGCCATGGATGCCACTACGCTGCGGGCCACCTGGCAGGTGGCCGAGGGCTACTACCTGTATCGCAACCGCATTGAATTTGAAACACAAACCCCGGGGTTCACCCTCGGCACACCACGCTTCCCCGCGGGAAAAATCAAGCAGGATGAGTTTTTTGGTGAAGTGGAAACCTATCGCCACGAAATTCATGTGGAGATCCCGGTAACCCGTGCCGCCGGGGCTCCCGAAACCCTGACTCTGAGTGCCCGCTCCCAGGGTTGCGCCGATATCGGGGTCTGTTACCCCCCCCAGAGGCAGGAGGCATCGGTCACATTGCTGCAGGCCCGGGGGGAAGCCGGATCCAGTGGCTCAGGAGCACTGGAGGCCTTGAGCCAACTGGGGGCCCGCATGGGGCTGGGCGGCCAGTCCGATGATTTCCTGCCGCCGGAAGAAGCCTTTGCCTTCAGTAGCGAAGTACGCCCCGATCATACCCTGGTGGCGCGCTGGAATGTGGCTCCCGGCTACTACCTGTACCGCGACAAGATCCAGTTCAAGGCCGCAGACGAAGGCTTGCTGCAACTGGGTGAGCCCGCGTTTCCGGCGGGCGTAGAAAAGGACGATGAGTTTTTCGGCCGTATGGAAATCTACCCTGGCGGCTTACTGGAAATCCCGGTGGCGCTACAGGCTCTGTCGACCACCCCCCTGGACACCACGGTCCAGGTAACCTATCAGGGCTGTGCCGAAGCCGGTATTTGTTACCCACCGGAAACCATCCGCTTCCCGGTATCCCTGTCCGCCAGCCCCACGGCATCCACCGCAAGCCTCACAGCGGATTCACCGCCGGCCACCGGCACGGCGCCGGTGAGCGAACAGGATCGCATTGCCCAGCGCCTGGCCCAGGGGAATGTCGCCCTGATCATCGCCAGCTTTTTTGGCTTTGGCTTGCTGCTGGCCTTCACACCCTGCGTATTTCCCATGATTCCCATCCTTTCCTCCATCATTGTGGGGCAGGGGGAAAAGATCACCACCCGTCGCGCCTTTATACTGTCGCTGGTGTATGTATTGGCGATGGCCATCACCTATACCGTGGCCGGGGTGATTGCCGGTCTGTTTGGAGAAAACCTGCAGGCCGCCTTCCAGAATCCCTGGATACTGGGCAGCTTTGCCGCGGTATTTGTGCTGCTTTCCTTTTCCATGTTCGGCTTCTACGACCTGCAGATTCCCCAATCCCTGCAGACCCGGCTATCGGAATTCAGTAACCGGCAACAGGGGGGCACGCTGGCCGGGGTGGCGATCATGGGCTTTCTTTCGGCACTCATCGTAGGTCCCTGTGTGGCCGCTCCGCTGGCCGGCGCACTGATTTACATTGGCCAGAGCGGCGATCCCGTACTTGGCGGGATTGCCCTGTTTGCCCTGAGCATGGGCATGGGCGCGCCACTGATCATGATTGGTACCGGTGCCGGAAAACTGCTGCCCCGCGCCGGAGACTGGATGACTACCATCAAAGCCGTTTTCGGTGTACTCCTGCTGGCGGTTGCCATCTGGATGCTGGAACGCATCCTGCCTGCCACCATCGCCATGGGACTCTGGGGCTTGCTGCTGATCGTCAGCTCCATTTATATGGGTGCACTGGACAGCCTCGCTCCGGATGCCACCGGCTGGCGCCGTTTCTGGAAAGGGATAGGACTGGTTCTGCTGCTGTACGGTGCCTTGTTACTGGTGGGTGTCAGTGCCGGTAATGGAGATGCTACCCGGCCCCTGCAGGGCTTCCTGGGCCAGGGCACCGGCCAGTCGCAGGTGGCGGACAGCCACGCCCGCTTTGTGACGGTGAAGCGCATCGAAGATGTGCAGCAAGCGGTAAACGCCGCTGCAGCCCAGGGCAAGGGAGCGATGCTGGACTTTTATGCCGACTGGTGTGTGGATTGCCGCAAACTGGAAAAATACACCTTCAGTCAGGCCGGGGTTCAGCAAGCCCTGTCAAACGTGGTTTGGCTACAAGCCGATGTCACCGCCAATGATGCCGACGACAAGGCCCTGCTGAAACATTTCGGCCTCATCGGCCCGCCTAGTGTGTTGTTCTTTTCCCCAGATGGCCAGGAGCAAACCACCTATCGTCTGGTGGGCTTTCTGGATGCAGCAGATTTCACCGACCACGTGATGAAACTGCCTTTTGCCGCTGGAAAGTAAACCGGCCAACGAGAGGGTCAGCACCCACTGAAGAGGCATGGGGTAAACAGGCATCGGGTTGAAAAAGCGCCATGAAGCTGGCAATTCGTGCAAGGAAAGGCGGCCCTGTGGATATCCCTATCCGGCCAAACTACTACTTAAGATTGAACTTCTTCATCAAGTCGTACATGGTGGGTCGGCTGACCCCCAGCAACTCCGCCGCCTGGGAAACCTTACCACCCACATGACCCAGGGCGCGCACCACGGTCTGGCGTTCCGCCTGATCGCGTATCTCCCGCAAATTGAAGGAGGTGCGTTCATCATGACCGGAACCACCCAACTCCAGATCGCCCGAAGTGATCTGCTTGTTTTCCGCCATGATCACAGCACGTTTCACCCGGTTTTCCAGTTCGCGCACATTGCCCGGCCAGGGATAGGCTTCCAGCGCCGCCAGGGCATCTTTACTGAAGCGGTGCATCTGTTTGCCGTGCTTTTTACTGGCGGCCTCCAGAAAGACCCGCGCCAGCAAAAGCACATCACCTTCACGCTCCCGCAGGGCGGGAATGCGCACGGTAATTTCACTGATACGGTAATAAAGATCCTCGCGGAACTCTTTTTCCCGACTCATGGCCAGCAAGTCTTTATGGGTGGCACAGATAACACGCACATCCACCGGGATTTCCTGACGACCACCCACCCGTTCAATGACGCGCTCCTGGAGGAAACGCAGCAACTTGGCCTGCAGCGGCAAGGGCATGTCACCCACCTCATCCAGGAACAAAGTGCCACCACTGGCGGTTTCAATCTTACCCGGGGTTTGTTTGACGGCCCCGGTAAAGGCGCCTTTTTCGTAACCGAACAGTTCGCTTTCGAGCAAATGCTCGGGAATGGCGGCACAATTGATTGCCACAAAGCGTTCATTTTCCCGATTACTCAGGGCATGCAGGGAGCGGGCCAGTAATTCCTTACCCGTGCCCGATTCTCCCAGCAGCAATACAGTGACATCGGCCGGGGCTACTTTTTCAATGGTGCGCGATACCTTGAGCATTTCCGGGCTGGCGGTAATCACACCCTCCAGCGGTGATGAAGGATATTGCACACTCAATCGCTCATTTTCCGCCTCGATTTCACGCAGGCGGAAGGCGCGATTGACGATGAAACCGAGCAGATCAGCATCAATGGGTTTATAGAAGAAGTCATAGGCACCCAGGGCCACGGCCTGCAGCGCATTGCTTCGCTCATTGTTGCCGGTAACCACAATGATCTTGGTGAGCGGCGCCCGTTCAAGAATTTGTTCCAGGGTCGCGAAACCCTCCGAGGTGCCATCGGCATCAGGTGGCAACCCCAGATCAAGGGTGACTACGGGTGGATGATGCTGCTCCAATGCGTCAAGTGCCGACTCGCGATCACTTGCAATGATAATTTCGAAGCCTTCAAAACACCAACGGAGTTGTGTCTGCAGACCAGGATCATCTTCAACAACTAGCAGTTTCTTTGTATTTGTTGTCATTCGGGTTCCTACTTTGCTCCCCAGCTTCCAACTTTACGTGATTTTTAGTTTCTTCGCTAATCGGGATGGCCATTCGGAAGGTGGTACCCTCACCAGGACGGCTGAAGACTTCCACCTCACCACCCAGGCCGCGAATAAATTCCCGGGTTTCATAGGCGCCGATACCCATACCAGAGGCCCCTTTGGTGCTGACAAAGGGCCGAAACAGCTGTTCCTGAATGAATTCCTGATCCATCCCGGCACCATTGTCCTGGACCTCAATCACGGCCTGGTCACCTCTCTTGAATAATCGCACGATCAGCTGGCCTGTGTCCGGGGTGGCATCCTGGGCGTTGCGGATCACATGTCCGATAACCGCCGCGAAGCGATCAAGGTTACTCCGTACCCGCAGACCCATGGCCTGACAATCCAGCCGGGGAACGGGGTTACCCGCCGACATGGTATCCACCACATCGGCCAGCATCTCGCAGACATCCACATCCTGGGTTTCCTTGGCCTGCACCCCCCCGCTGCGAATATGAGCCAGCAAGCGGCTCATCTTCTCCACGGAATTTTCCACCGTGGAAATGGCATCCTCCATGAATTGCGGGTTGTGCTTGTGTCGCGCGGCATTGGATACCACCAACGATAACTGGGCAATCAGATTTTTCAAGTCGTGCATGACATAGGCTGACAATTGGCTACAGGCTTCGAATTGCTTGGCATCCGCCAATGCCTTGGAAGCATCCAGCTGTGCCAGGTGTGCGGCAGCCTGCTGCCCCACGGTGCGCAGTAAATCGTAATCCTCCCAGTTGAACTGGTGATTCGCAGGGGAACGGGTTAACAACACGAATCCCGACAGGCGCTCATGCAGGATCAGTGGCACCACCACCCAGGCTTCGGGAATGGTATCCAGCCATTGAGGAAGCTGTAGCCCTCCATAGCGTTTGCGATCCGCCTCGTACTCATCCAGATTGATAATCCATTGCTCCTGCTCCAGAAACAATACGAGAGG
>CBDUNQ010000050.1:0-9785 GCA_965368625.1 uncultured Gammaproteobacteria bacterium | reverse complement strand
CAGTACCGCCTGCACTTCATCCAGTTCCAGCTCGGCGTCTTCCCCCAGGGTCTTGGCGAGACCCTGGTGAATATCTTCAATACTGGTGGAGAGATAGCCATCATCGTTAATGGAATCAATGATGCTGTTGGCGATTACGCGGTCACGGTCGCTGAAAGGGGTCAGATCCAGTTGCCACATCAGGTGTTCGTACAGGCCTTCCCCTTCACCGGTATGGGTCTCGAAAAAATCGCGGTTATCACCTTCCGCCGGAGCACTGTAGCTGGTTTGCCCCATTTCACCCACGGCGCCCATGTCAAAGGTATCTTCCCAGCTGCTGTCCACGGCCAGTTCATCGGGAATGGTGTCTTCGCCGCGTGGCTCGGGGATTTCCACGGCTTCGCCGCTTTCAGCGGCATTTTCACGGGCTTCCTTTTGTTCCGCAGACGCGGCGGATTCCTGATCGGCACCGCTATCGGTAATGCCCAGGTCATCGCCGCCCTCGCTATCGGATTGCTCCAGCATCAGATTGGAATCCAGCACGGACTGCACTTCCAATTGCAGTTCCAGTGTGGAGAGTTGCAGCAAGCGGATCGCCTGTTGCAACTGGGGTGTCATGGTGAGGTGTTGACCAAGACGTAATTGTATGGATTGCTTCATTTTTTATGCTGATAACCTGAGCGGGTCGCGTTCCTTGCTATTCTACTGCAGTTATTATGCCATGGGGAGAGAAAAAAACGTTGCTCCCGGTCATGTTTGCCGATGCCGTTCACAATTGGAACTGTTCGCCCAGATATACCGAGCGAACCTGTTGATTCGCCAGGATCTCTTGCGGTGTACCCGCGGCAAAGACACGGCCGGAATCCATGATGAAGGCACGACTGCAAATACGCAGGGTTTCACGGACATTATGATCGGTGATCAATACGCCGATGTCACGATCACATAAATGCTGAATGATGCGTTGTATATCCACGACGGAAATGGGGTCAACCCCGGCGAAGGGTTCGTCCAGCAACATGAAGCGGGGCTCGGCCGCCAGGGCGCGGGCAATTTCCACCCGGCGGCGTTCGCCACCGGACAGGCTGATGCCTGCCTGATCCCGCAAGTGGGGTACATGGAGTTCCTGTAACAGTTGCTCCAGTCGTTGCTGACGGTCACTGCGGGTTAAGCTGGGGCGGGTTTCCAGTACCGCCAGAATGTTTTCCGCCACCGTGAGTTTACGGAAGATGGAGGGTTCCTGGGGCAGATAACCCAGCCCGGCCAGGGCCCGGCGATGCATGGGTGCGCGGGTAAGGTCCTGGTCATCGAGTAACACCTGACCGCGATCACAGGGCACCAGCCCCACGATCATGTAAAAACTGGTGGTCTTGCCGGCCCCGTTGGGGCCCAACAGACCCACCACTTCTCCCTGGCGCACCGTTAGGGAAACCTCGCTGACCACCTGGCGGGATTTGTATCCCTTGCCCAGGTTACGGGCTTCCAGCAGGCTCATGGCTGTGAATCGGTCTGTGGCTTGGGTTGCAGGATAATGTGTACCCGCTGGCCGCCCTTGCTATCCCCGGCCTGGACCTGGTCACGGGCGACATCATAGACAATGCGGTCACTGCGAAAGGTATTGCTTCCCTGCCAGACCACGCCCTTCTGCTGTAACACCATGCGCTCAGGGCGGGCATGGTATTCCATATGCAGGGCTTCGGCCCGCAAGTCTTCCGGCTTGCCGTCGGGTCGTTGCCGGTAGGTGGCCGGCGCGCCATCGATAATGATCTTCTCCAGGGTGTCATTGCGATTGAAAACCTGCATGCGGTTGCCGGTCAGCACCAGGGTGCCCTGGGTGACCTTTACGCTACCGCTGTAGATGCTGACACCGGTTTTTTCATCCAGTTCGGCGCGGTCGGCTTCAATGTGCATGGGTTGCTGCCGGTCTGAAGTCAGCGCCACCGTCACGGTGGGCAAGCCGAGGGTCAGCAACAGGAGCAGGGCGGTGATGTAGGGGTTAAGGGGTTTCTGGTTCATGAATGCCTCGTACCTCGGATAGTAACACGGTGCGGCCTTCATTGAGCCAGCTGCGCATGCCCAGGGCCTGCACCTTCCAGCCGGGACTGAGAAAGGTGACGGCCTGGTCGGTTTCCAGGTAGTGATCATCGGGACGTGCCTGCAGCATTTCGGTGCGCAGGGTAAGCGGCGGATGCCGGGGGTCCGCCAGTCGCTGCACCACCACATCCCCCGTCAGCTGCACTTCACTGGCACCGGTGCCGATCCAGCCTCGCTGCGCGCGGATTTGCCAGTCGGGCAGGTCGGCGCGAAAGATTTCCACAAAGGGTTGTTGTACTTCCGCACTGTCATCATCGCGGTAATGCACCATGTGGGGAGCGGAGACCCGGTGTTTGGGTACCCCCTGTTCATCCATGGCGATAAGCACGAAATCATCCAGAAAAAAATCCGGCCGAGGGGCCTGGCGGTCTTCCGCAGGCACACTGGATTGTTGCTGGAACAGCCACCAGCTGAGCCCTGCCGTGGCCAGCAGGCCGAAGATCAGCCAGCGGTTACGTCGCAGCATGGTGTGTACCTATACAGGGCCCGGCGGGGCAGCTTGATTCGCGCAACAGGTCATGGGGGCTTAGAGGTATTTCTGCATCTCCAGTTCCAGTTTTCCCATGGCTTCGAGGAGCATTTCACACACATCACGGGCGGCCCCGCGCCCACCCCCATGGGGGGTCTGCCAATGGGCATGCTTGACCACCAGGGGGTGCGCATCCTGTACCGCAATGGCCAGGCCCACTTTGGTCATCACCGGCAGGTCCACCACATCGTCACCCACATAGGCCACCTGATCCGCGGATAACTGCAGTTCCTGCAGCAATTGGCCAAAGGCAATGGTCTTGTCATGCTGGCCCTGATAGATGCGGGTGATGCCGAGATTGGCCATGCGGTGTTCCACCACCCGGGAAGTGCGGCCGGTGATGATGGCGATTTCCATGCCATGACTGAGCAGCATCTTGATGCCATGCCCGTCGCGGGAATGAAAGGCCTTGTATTCCTGGCCATCATCCCCCAGGAACAGGCTGCCATCGGTGAGCACTCCATCTACATCGAGGATCAACAGGCGAATCTGTGCAGCTTTGGTAAGTATGTCTTTCATATTATTAACGAGTCCTGGTGTAAGATCTGCCGGGGCTTACACCACCCCGGCGCGTAACAGGTCATGCATATTCAAGGCCCCTACGGGCCGGCCTTCCTGATCCACTACCAGCAGACCATTGATCTTTTTACTGTCCATCACCTGCAGGGCTTCGGCAGCCAGTATCCCCGGGGCAATGGTCTTGGGATTGCGGCTCATCACCTCGGCAATGACGGTGTGGTGAATATCCAGGCCCTTGTCCAGGGTGCGGCGCAAATCACCGTCGGTGAATACCCCGGTCAGGCATCCCTGTTCATCCACGATACCGGTCATTCCCAGGCGCTTGGCGGTCATTTCCAGCAGGGCATCACGCAGCGATGTTTGCTCCGTCACCACGGGAATCTGTTCCCCCGTATGCATCAAATCATCGATGAGCAGCAACAGACGCCGACCCAGGGCGCCGGCCGGATGGGAGCGGGCAAAATCATCGGCGGTGAAGCCACGGGCATCCAGCAGTGAAATGGCCAGGGCATCGCCCATGACCAGGGCGGCCGTGGTGCTGGCGGTGGGCGCCAGATCCAGGGGGCAGGCTTCTTTCGCCACGCCCACGTTGAGGTGTACATCGGCGGCCTGGGCGAGGGTGGAACCGGGCTTACCGGTGAGGGCAATGAGGGGGACATGCAGGCGCTTGATGATGGGCAGTATGGTGAGAATTTCCCCGGTTTCCCCGGAATTGGAAAGGGCCAGCACCACATCCTGGGGGGTGATCATGCCCAGGTCGCCGTGGCTGGCTTCCCCGGGGTGAACGAAGAAGGCCGGGGTGCCGGTACTGGCCAGGGTGGCGGCGATCTTGCCACCGATGTGGCCGGATTTCCCCATGCCGGTGACCACCACCCGTCCGCGGCAGGCAAGCATGGTTTGGCAGGCGCGGGCGAAGTGCTGATCGATGCGTTCCCGCAGGGCCAGAATGGCCTGGGATTCCGTATCGATGACCGCCAGGCCGAGTTGTTCTAGAGTCTGTTCGTTCATGGAGCTGTCAATGGTTTCCTTTTCATTCAGTGGTCGGCAATGGCGGTGAAGTATAACAGGGCCTGATAGGCGCAAAAGCCGGCCAGCAGGAAGGCCCCTTCAAAGCGCTTGATGTGCCCCTTGCCGCGAATGCCATAGGCCAGGATCAACAATACCAGGGTAAGGCCGATCATGATGGGGAAATCGCGGGTGAGTACTTCGCGCTCGATACCGCTGGGGTTGATCAGACCCGGCACCCCCAGGACGGCCAGCAGATTGAACATATTGGAACCGATCACATTGCCCACGGCGATGTCATGTTCATTCTTGCGGGCGCTGGCAATGGAGGCAGCGAGTTCCGGCAGGCTGGTGCCCAGAGCGACGATGGTGAGGCCAATAATCAGATCACTGACACCAAAGGCCACAGCGATTTCCACCGCCCCCCACACCAGCAGACGTGAACCCAGCAACAGAATCAACAGGCCGCCAATGGTCCAGGCGATGGCTACGCCAGTGCGCATATCGCGCGGAATTTCCGCGTCGTACTCAGAACCCATGGGGTCGGTTTGCTGGGGTTGTAAACCCAGGCGCACCACCATGATCAGCATGAACACCATGCCACCCACCAGTATCATGCCATCCACCAGATCCAGGGACTCATCCCAGAGCAACAGATAGGCCAGTAGCATCACTCCGAGCAAGATAGGAAATTCACGCCGCAGGGTGGCGGAGCTCACGTGCAACGGAGCCACAATGGCGGTCATGCCGAGAATGAGGGCAATGTTGGTGATATTGGAACCCAGGGCATTCCCCACCGCCAGACCCGTATTGCCCTGCAGCGCGGCCATGATGGAGACCAGGATTTCCGGCGCCGAAGTGCCGAAGCCGACAATGGTCAGGCCGATGATCAGGGGCGACACCCCCAGGTTGCGGGCCAGGGCGGCGGCCCCCATGACAAAGCGGTCGGCACTCCAGATCAAGAGGACGAACCCAGCTATAATTGCCAATATTTCCATTAACATACAAAAAATATCTCAACTAAAATATAGTATTGGGCTCAGGTGGATTCCGTGCGTGTGGCGCCACAGCGTTCACATTGAAAGCGGGTGACGAGTTTACCCGAGCGCACATCAAAGGGCGTGCCCGGCACTTCCTTCCATTTATGGAAACCGCGCCGGCACAGCGTGTTGCCCTTGTGCTTGTGCGCCGCTTTGGGCTTTTTGAAGGCGATAACCTTGTCGCTCATAGGGATCCGGGTGTCAGTGCGCAGGCTGCATCATACGCTGCTCGGGTTTTCGGTTCACCCGGGGTTTGCTGCCCTGCGGTGCAGCAGGTACAGTGCGCACCTGCCATAGAAATCAACGAAAGGGGTAACCCGTGACTGCAGCGGCGGCGACCGACAATCTGGTGGAAGTCCGTGATCTTTCCTTTGCCCGTGGCAGCCGGAAGATCTTCGATGGTATCCATCTCGATATACCGCGCGGTAAGGTGACGGCCATACTGGGTCCCAGTGGCACCGGTAAAACCACCCTGTTGCGGCTTATCGGTGGTCAATTGCAACCCCTGCGGGGTTCGGTGCAGGTGGATGGTCAGGAAGTTTCCAGGCTGCGCCATGGGGAACTTTATGCCTTGCGTCAGCGTATGGGCATGCTGTTTCAGAGTGGCGCTTTGCTCACCGACCTGAATGTGTTTGATAATGTGGCTTTCCCCCTGCGTGAACACACGGAATTACCGGAATCCATGATCCGCGATATCGTACTGATGAAGCTGCAGGCGGTGGGCTTACGTGGCGCGGCGCAGCTACAGCCCAGCGAACTATCCGGCGGCATGGCGCGGCGCGTGGCCCTGGCCCGGGCCATCGCCCTGGATCCCATGATGATCATGTATGATGAACCCTTTGCCGGTCAGGATCCCATTTCCATGGGGGTGCTGGTGAAGCTGATCCGTCTGCTCAACGATGCCCTGGGGCTTACCAGTATCGTGGTTACCCATGATGTGTCCGAAGCCGCCAGCATTGCCGATGTCATGTACCTGGTTTCGGAAGGCAAGGTGGTGGAGCACGGCAGTCCCGACGATCTCAAGGCTTCGGGTTCTGACTGGGTGCAGCAATTTCTGCAGGGCCTGGCCGATGGCCCGGTACCCTTTCACTATCCGGCGCCCGAGTATGCCGCGGATCTGTTGGAGGGCGACGTATGATCCGTATGTTGCGCAGCCTGGGGCGTACCGGTCTGGGCTTCTTTCAGCGCCTGGGCCGGGGTTTCCTGTTTCTGTTTCAAATCCTGATGGGGCTGCCCAGCCTGCTGCCGCGGCCTGCCCTGGTGGTGCAGCAAATGTACTCCGTGGGCGTACTATCCCTGCTCATCATTGCCGTGTCGGGCTTGTTCGTGGGCATGGTGCTGGGCCTGCAGGGTTATAACACCCTGGTGGATTTCGGTGCCGAGGAATCCCTGGGGGTGGTGGTGGCCCTGTCCCTGGTGAGGGAACTGGGGCCGGTGGTATCGGCCCTGCTGTTTGCCGGCCGGGCCGGTTCCGCCCTCACTGCGGAAATCGGTTTGATGAAGGCCACTGAGCAATTGTCCGGTATGGAAATGATGGCCGTGGATCCGATGCGCCGCGTGGTGGCGCCCCGTTTTCTGGCCGGGTTTCTTTCCATGCCCCTGCTGGCGGCCCTGTTCAGTGCCATCGGTGTGTATGGCGGCTACTTCGTGGGTGTGGGATTGCTGGGGGTGGATGATGGCGCCTTCTGGTCACAGATTCAGGCCAAGGTGGATTTGTATGAAGATATCTACAATGGCGTGATCAAAAGTCTGGTGTTTGGTTTTGTCTGTACCTGGATCGCAGTGTTTGAGGGCTATGATACAGTGCCCACCTCAGAGGGTGTAAGCCGCGCCACCACCCGTACCGTGGTACATTCGGCCCTGGCGGTACTGGGCCTGGACTTCGTACTCACTGCCTTAATGTTTGGGGACGTGTAATCATGATGCAAAGCAAAAGCGTGGAAATTATGGTGGGCATCTTTGTGGCGGCGGGTCTGGGCGCCCTGTTTGTGCTGGCCATGCAGGTGAGTAACCTGAGCAGCTTCAGTGACAGCGAAGGCTATGAAATCACCGCCAACTTTGAAAATATCGGTGGTCTCAAGGTGCGCTCTCCGGTAACGGTTTCCGGTGTTCGCGTGGGTCGGGTATCCGCCATCGATTACAGTAATGAACGTTATCAGGCGGTGGTGACCCTGCGCATCGATGAACGCTTCAATGAATTTCCCAAGGACACCACTGCCAGCATTTTCACTGCCGGCCTGCTGGGGGAACAGTTCGTATCCCTGGAGCCCGGCGGCGATATGGAATACCTGGCCCAGGGGGATCAAATCACCCTCACCCAGTCGGCCCTGGTGCTGGAACAGATCGTGGGTAAATTCCTCTTCAACAAGGCGGAAGAGGGGGGGAGCTGAGTGGCTTCCGAAGCCCGCCTGCAGGCCCTGGAGGCGCCCGGCGAATATGCCCTGAGCGGTGTGCTGGATTTCACATCGGTGGTCGCCCTGCAGCAGGCCGGCATAAGCCCCCTGCAGGGTGAGGCCACGAGCTTGCGCATTGATTTGGCGGGTGTGGAGCATGCCAACAGTGCCGGCCTGGCCCTGTTGATTCATTGGTGGCGCGCCGCTCGACAGGCGCAACGGGAACTGCAGTTTCTCCATCTGCCGCCCCAGTTGCAGGCCCTGGCCCAGGTCAGTGGTCTGGAAAGCATTTTACCCATCACCCGCGCCTGAAGGGTTTTTTCCTCCCGCTGGCTGGCATTTTTCGTTATCATTCACAGTTTCAGTATTCTACGGGCGGAGCTTCTCCGGCCGCACCCACGGATCAGCAGGTTATGAGCATACAAGCGGAAGAAGTGAAAAAACTCATCGAGGACGGGTTGCCCGGCACCCAGGCCAATGTCAGTGGTCAGGGCGATAAATTCGATGCCATCATTATCAGCCCGGCCTTTGAAGGCAAGAACATGGTGCAGCAACATCAACTGGTGTATGGCACCCTGGGTACGCTGATGCAGGACAATATTATTCATGCCCTGTCCCTGCGTACCTACACGCCCGAACAATGGGCCAAGCAAACCCCTATTAATTCATAACGGATCACGCGTGGATAAACTGATTATCAGCGGCGGTGCGCCGCTTCGGGGCGAGGTGCGGATCTCCGGCGCCAAGAATGCCGTGTTGCCGATCCTGGCCGCCACCCTGTTGGCCGATAATGTGGTCACAGTGCGCAATGTACCTCACCTGCATGATGTCACCACCACCATGGAATTGCTGGGGCGCATGGGTGTGGAGCTGGTGGTGGATGAGCGCATGAGCATTCAGGCGGACCCGCGCACCATTACCGATTTTTCCGCACCCTACGAACTGGTGCGTACCATGCGTGCCTCCATACTGGTGCTGGGGCCATTGCTGGCGCGCTATGGTCGTGCCGATGTCTCTCTGCCGGGTGGCTGTGCCATCGGTTCGCGACCGGTGAACCTGCACATCAAAGGCCTGCAAGCCATGGGTGCACAGATCGACGTGGAGGGCGGTTATATTCGTGCCCGGGTGAAGCGCCTCAAGGGGGCCCGTCTGGTAATGGATATGGTGACGGTAACGGGCACGGAAAACCTGATGATGGCCGCCGCCCTGGCCAAGGGCACCACCCTCATTGAAAATGCCGCGCGCGAACCCGAAGTCACCGACCTGGCCAATTGCCTCATCAGCATGGGGGCCAAGATCCATGGCGCCGGTACCGACACCATTGAAATCGAAGGCGTGGATAACCTCACTGGCACCGACTACAAGGTATTGCCGGATCGCATTGAAACCGGCAGCTTTCTGGTGGCGGCCGCCATTTCCGGTGGTTCCATCAAAGTGAAGGATACCCGGCCGGATACCCTCGATGCCGTTTTGCAGGTTTTGCGGGAAGCCGGTGCCCGAGTGGATGTGGGCGATGACTGGATTGCGCTGGATATGGAAGGCCGCCGCCCCCAGGCCGTGACCATTCGCACTGCGCCTTATCCCGCCTTTCCCACGGATATGCAAGCCCAGTTCACCGCCTTGAATTCGGTGGCGGAAGGGTCTGGCGCCATTACCGAAACCGTATTTGAAAACCGCTTCATGCATGTACAGGAAATGCAGCGCATGGGGGCCAAGCTGCGGGTGGAAGGCAATACCTGCATCAGCACCGGCGTAGCGCGTCTCAAGGCGGCACCGGTGATGGCTACGGACTTGCGTGCTTCCGCCAGCCTGGTGCTGGCGGGCCTGGCGGCCGATGGCGATACGGTGGTGGATCGCATTTACCATATCGATCGCGGCTATGAATGTATTGAAGAAAAACTGGGGCAACTGGGTGCGCGCATTCGCCGCGTGCCTTCCTGAGGGAGCGCCATGAGTACCGCATTGACCATTGCCCTTTCCAAGGGCCGTATCTTCAAGGAAACCCTGCCGCTGCTGTCCCATGCGGGCATCACCCCCCTGGATGATCCGGAAACCAGCCGCAAGCTGATTCTCGACACCAACCTGCCGGACGTGAAACTGGTGATCATCCGTGCTTCGGATGTGCCCACCTATGTGCAATACGGTGCCGCCGACCTGGGTGTGGCCGGCAAGGATGTACTCATGGAACATGGCGGCGAAGGACTCTATGAACCCCTGGACCTGAAT
>CBDUNQ010000049.1:0-9945 GCA_965368625.1 uncultured Gammaproteobacteria bacterium | reverse complement strand
TCTCCTGGTCGGAATTGGAGTGGTAAAGAAGGGATTCCCCGCCAGGGTGCGAATACCGGCCGTGGCGGGGACGGTCCCTCACCAGTCCCGCAAGAAGAGTATTCGTCAATTCATTGGCGTTTTTATGACCTTTTCATCTTGGCCGTATATGGCCGGTCACGCGGGCACAGCGTGACTCTCTTCCCAACATTTGCCTGAGTTTGGTATGCTTGTTGTTGCAGGCATTCCTGTTTGGGAATGCGGGGGAAGAAAGTGTATGCAGGGAAGGCATGAAAATTCAAAAAAAGAACAACCTACGAATACTGGTCAATAGTAGCGCTGAACGAATCTCCTTGATGCAAAAGACCCTGGAACACCAGGGGTATTGCGTCCATATGCAGCGTGTGACCACGGTGAAGAGCCTGCAGGAGGCACTGGATGCCGCCGGCTGGCAACTATTGCTCAGTGATCTACAGCATGAATCCCTGGATGTACGGTCACTTCCGGCGCTACTCCAGCAACAGGGCCTTTCATTGCCCATAATCGTCATCACGGAAACAGGCCGGGAAGCGGATGAGCTGCGCTGTCTGGAGGCTGGGCTGTGTCATTTCATTCAATGTGAGCCATCCCAGTTGCCACGGCTACCACCATTGATAGTCAACCTCATTGACAAGGCGGAAGCGGCGGAACAGCAGCGTCGTGAGACACGCGCATTGCGCGACAACGAGGAGCGTTACCAGGATGTAATTGATAATACCAGTGACCTGATTCAGTGCCTGGGTCCTGATGGTTCCTTCCTCTATACCAATGCAAGCTGGCGAAGGGTGATGGGATACTCCGAGCAGGAAATTCTCTCGCTGAAGTTGTTTGATGTGCTGCATGCCGACAGTCTCGCCTGTTGCAGTGAGCGATTTGAACGGCTTTTGCAGGGTGAGCAATTGAATTCCATTCACTTCAAGTTTGTTTCCCGTAGCGGAGAAACCGTACACCTGGTGGGCGACTGTGGCAGCATTGTGCGCAATGGTGCGGTACTGTCCACGCGTGGTATTTTTCGCAACATAACCGATAAAGTTCATGCGGAACAGGCCCTGCATATCACCGATGCCCGCTATCAGGCACTGTACGATAATGCCCCGGATATCTATACCACGATCGGTATCAACGGTGAGATTTTATCCATCAACCGGGTGGGTGCCAAGATGCTTGGCTATGATCGGGAATCATTGATCGGCGAATCAGCCGCCAGGGTGATTTATCCCGAAGACCAGGAAATGGTGTTTGAGTACTTTCGCAGTCAATTTGCCCAGCCTTTTGACGATCATGGCATTGAATACCGGGCCCTGAAGGCCGATGGCACTGTACTCTGGGTGCATCAGCGCATCAGTCTGCACCCGGAAAAACATCACCCCATGATGCTGGTGGTATGCCGTGATATCACCGATCAGCGCAGACTCCAGCAGCAATTGGAATATCAGGCATCTCATGACTCCTTGACGAATCTCATCAACCGGCGGGAGTTTGAGCATCGGCTGAAACGCATGCTGGAAAGCAGTTCGGAATTTTCCGAGCACCATGTATTGTGTTATCTGGATCTGGACCGTTTCAAAGCCATCAATGACAGTTGTGGACATACGGCCGGTGATGAGCTGTTGCGGCAAGTGGCCGGTCTGCTGCAGGGGCATGTGCGTTCCCGCGATACCATTGCCCGCCTGGGTGGTGATGAATTCGCCATTCTCATGGAACACTGTCAGGTGGATGTGGCCACAAGCCTGGCGGAAAAACTCCGTGAATTGATTGAATCCTTTTCTTTTCACTGGCGGTCGCAGCATTTTTCCATTGGCGTGAGTATCGGCGTGGTCCCTGTCTACCGGGGGTCCAGTGTGGAGGATGCGATCCATCTTGCCGACTCTGCCTGTTATGCCGCCAAGAAGCAGGGCAGAAACCGTGTGCAAGTGTATCAATCCCGGGATCCGGGTATACCACTGCAGGTGGATAGCGTCCGTTGGGTGAGTAATATCACTCATGCCATGGAGTGCCGGCAATTCCGCCTCTATGCGCAACCCATCCATGGTTGTGCCGCAAAGTCCGAGGGAGAACGTTACGAAATTCTGTTGCGGATACAGGATGGTGAAAAGCTCATTGAGCCGACCGCATTCATGCCTGCTGCGGAACGTTATAACCTTTCGGTGAAGATCGACCAGTGTGTATATGACAGCCTGCTTGAGTGGTATGAACATAATCCGCTGGCCCTGGCGCGCCTGGATAGCTGTTCCCTGAATCTTTCCGCGCTTTCCCTCTGTAATGAAGCGTTTTTACAACATGTGCTGAGTACACTACAAAGATCTGCGTTGAACCCGGAGAAACTGTGTTTCGAAATCACCGAAACGGCAGCCATTGCCAATCACAGCCAGGCCCTGGTATTCATGGAAAGTCTGCAACATATCGGTTGCAGTTTTTCGCTGGATGATTTTGGCAGTGGCCTGTCTTCTCTGGCTTACCTTAAGGATTTGCCGGTGGATATGGTTAAAATCGATGGCGCTTTCATTCGCAATATCGAGCGCAATGAAATCGATTTTGCCATGGTGAAGTCCATCTGCGAAATTGTTCACCGCATGGGGAAACAGGCCACTGCGGAGTATGTGGAAAGTGCAGAAGCCCTGCAATTGCTCAATGAAATCGGTGTGGACTATGTGCAGGGATATCATCTTGCGGTGCCGGCGCCTCTGGATCTGATGGCAGCGGTACCCAATCGGGGTCAGGGGCGGGTAGCCCTGTTGCAAGGGTGATGGTTGCTGTCATTTGCCCTGCAATTTTCTGAGGTGAGGGTCTTTCTTGTCCAGGTCGTGTAAGCCGATTTTACACCCTTCATTGTTTGTTCCAGAATGTGGTCTGTTTTCAGAGGCTTTTATCCCGATCCATTGATATATGTCACTGTCAGCTACTCTATGGGCTGCCAGTATGGCCCCGTGGAGCCCAGAGGGAGTATGCCATGCACAAGGTTAAGGTTATTGTCTGGATCACCCGGCTGAGTGTCCCCCTGCTGTTTGCAATCCCGGTCTGGAGTGGGGCGGAAACTCCACCGGCAGAGCACAGGGAATCCACTACAGATCAGGCGCTCACCTGGCCGGTGGCCCCTCCGGGAGGAAAGCCGGCCCCACTGCCCGCACCATTCCCCGCCACTGGACCGGCCGCCAGCCATCTACCCCCGGCGGCTTCAGGAGCGTACGGCTATTATGGACCCGGCGCCCCCGCTTTTTATGGCTATCCGGCATCGACGGCAATGCCATTGCCGTCGCCTGCTGCGGCTGAAGTACAGACAGATCCAAGGCCCGCGCCCATCTCTAACAATCCTGAGTTCTTGCGACTGGTTCGCCAGGTACAGCAACATCAATATGTGATTGAACGTCTTCACGCTCAGCAGGAGCAGTTGATGAAGGAGCATGGGCAGTTGCAGGCAAGCCTGCAATCCAGCCAGCAACTTCTGCATCATGCGCAATTGGCACTGCAGCGAACGGTTGCCGGGCGGTACACCGAAGCACACTCCCTGACGCCGGTTGCTGTAAACCATCGGGAAAGCGGCGTGGAACCGGCGCTACCGGAAAGCCATGCCTCAGACATTCAGGAGTCTGCGCCAGCCGAAGCCGGACTGCAGGCGCAGCTGGATGACAGTGAAGCCCGCCAGCAGGAAATGGATCAGCAACTGGCCCAGGCAAATGAAGAGCTGGAATTGCAGCGTGGGCAACTGGCCGCACTGCAGCTTGAGTTATCGCAGCAAGCAGAAGCCCTGTTGCAGCGGGAAGCGGAACTGGCGGCCCGGGATCTGCGCCTGGCGACACTGCAGCAACAGCTCGATGAAAATGTCGAATCCCAGCAACAGGTGCAGATGGAAACCTCCGCAGTGAATAACGGGCTCCAGCAGCAACTGCAGCAGGTGGAACAGGCAGCGCTTGCCTGTGAACAGGAAAAACAGACGATCGCTTCAGCCCGGCATGACCTGGAGGCGCAACTCGTGCAGGAGCGCGACCAGCTACAGCAATTGGGTATGGAGGGTGAGCAATGGCAGCAGGCGCTGGATGCCTGTAGTGCCGAACGGGATCGCTTGGCCCTGGATCGTGATGCAGTGCGCAGTGAGTTGCAGGCCCTGCGGCAGGGTAGCGATTCACTGGATGGGAATGCGGAAGCACAGGTGGCGGCCGCGACACTGGCCCCCATTGCAAGTGCCCATCGTATGATTTCCTCATCGGACCAGGCAGAGGAAGACGGTGATCAGGATGGTCTTGCCAATCGTCTTGACCTTTGCCCCGACAAACCCGGAGCGCCCGAGTCACTGGGTTGCCCGGCACAAGGGCCTTTGGTGCTCGATATCCAGTTTGGACATGATGCCAATGAGTTGGCGGCAGTGGCGCGGGATCGTTTGCAGCGGCTAGCCGGAATTCTTCGGCAAATGCCGGCCAGCCGTCATGAAATTGCCGGGCACACGGATAATACCGGTGACCCTGCCTATAATCTCTGGTTGTCGGAGCAACGGGCTGAATCTGTGCGCCAGGCCCTGATTGAACATGGCGTGGATGGAGATCGTCTCATTGTGCGTGGCTATGGCGGTAGCCAACCCCTGGTGGAAAATGCCAGCCGCGAACAAAAGCGACGCAATCGTCGTGTAGAGCTGCGGAGTCTTCCACCGGAATCCTGAGTAGTCATGTATCCCGCTGCGTCTCCGGATGGAATCCGGCGTTTCCGCGGGATACAGACTTGCCTGACCTGATTTATTCCGAACGTAAATCCATATGGGCTTTGTGCTGTACGAGCGTGCCTTGCTGGTAATCCTGCATGGCCCGGTCAATCTCGTCTCGCTGGTTCATGACAAAGGGCCCATACTGCACAATGGGTTCACCAATGGGCTTGCCAGTAACCAGCAACAGCCGACCCTGCGCGCCAGCGGTGCTGAGCCGTATGCCATCCCCCTGGTCGAGTACCGCCAGGGTATGGTTTTCAAGCGTTTGTTCGGCTACCTGCACAGCCCCTTCAAACACATAGACAAACGCATGATGTGCCGGATTCACGGGCAGTGTAAGGTGTGCTTCGGCTGCAAGCTGAATATCCAGAATCTGCACTTCCGTGTGCGGGTCATGTATCGGCCCCTGTTGCCCTTCATGGTTGCCGGCCAGTAAGCGGATTCGATACTTTTCCCCGTGCTGTTCCGGAATCGCGCGGGCCTGTATTTCCTGGTATTCAGGCGCAGACATCTTTTCCCGGGCGGGCAGATTGATCCAGAGTTGAAAACCCCGTAACAAGCCATGATCCTGTTGCGGCATCTCGGAATGAAGAATCCCGCTGGCGGCTTTCATCCACTGTGCGCCACCCGGTTCCAGATCACCTTTATTCCCCATACTGTCAGCATGCTGCATATGACCGTCCAGCATATAGGTGAAGGTGGAAAACCCGCGATGCGGATGCTCCGGAAATCCACCCAGATACTCATCGGCTTGATCACTGCTGATATGGTCAAGCAGCAGAAACGGGTCCAGATGGCGCAGTGCCGGTGTACCCAGGGTGCGATGCACGCGTACTCCCGCGCCTTCCTTGAGCGATCTGGCCTCGACCCGTTGCTGTATCTGTCGGTAGTGCATGGCAAGCTCCTGTTTCGTTGTGGGCATAAGGAAAACGGTCCTCACGCCGGTATAGGTAACGATGCAGGCAGTGTGCAATACAGTGCGGTCAGTGGCTACCCTGGAGCGGGCAAATGAGTTTTGCCAGTACGGCAACAAACATAACGGGCTGGAGAGGCAAGCATCAGATCGGCAGGTCAGGACCCCAGTTGCAAATGGGCCAGGGCATAGAGTCGGGCTTCGGTACGGCTCAGTAGCCAGCCCTGTATGGGAACCACTTCCGCCGTGGCGTATTCTTTACGTACCTGCCGGTCCAGCCGTTGCATCAGGTCCAGTGCAGTGATCTGGGAAGATTGGGAAGACAGGCTCTGGGCGATGGCTGAAACCAGTAGGCGGGATCTGCCTTCCTGCGGTGCTTTTTGCAGATAGGCCTTGCCGAAGAAGGCCGCCGCGCCTGGATCATGAATGCGGCGTACCAGGTCCTGGCTGGTGAAATCCGCCTGCACCCGTGTGTCCTCCTGTCCATCATCGCAGCCACTCAAGGCAATAGAAAGTACACCAAGGCCACCGAGCTGGAGAAAGCGGCGGCGGCTGCAGGGAGTGAATTCCCCAGGAGAAGGGACGTCCATGGCCTTCATCGAAATTTCCTCTTGAGGTGATCGGCAAGGCGTAGCGTCAGGGCTACCAGGGTGAGGGTGGGGTTGGAGACGCCGGAAGTGGTAAATACCGAGCTGCCGGCGATATAGAGATTTTCCACCGTGTGCACCTTGCAATTGGCATCCACCACCCCCTTTTTTGGATCGTAGTGCATTCGCGTGGTACCCATGTGGTGGCTACCCCCATTGATGGGCAATGGCCATTCCGAGTCGTCTTCCGCATTGAGACGCATCCGTCCCATTCCCATGGCACTGAATTCCAGCGCCAGGGATTTCACGTGTTCGTGAAAACTGTGCCGGTCCTGATCCGTGAGGCGCCAGTCCAGGTGGATTTTCGGCAGATCGAAGCGATCCTTTTCAACACTCAAAAGGACCCGGCTGTTGGGATTGGGAACCTGCTCACAGGAACCGCCAATGCCCAACCATACCCCGAGACTGCCGGGGGCTGATCCACTGGGCGGAACGGTATCGCGGAGAAAGTTTTGCGCAGCCCCCAGCATACGCACATGGGATTCTTCCCGTGAACCCGCCTCGTGCGGGGTGCCCTGATTGGTATACTCGCCGGCTATCCCCATCATGAAAGTGGCATTGAGTAAGCGCTCTTTTCGCAAGAAGGCATCGCTGGGATTGAAGGCCACCTTGGTGGTGCGTTCATTGAACTTGAAGCGTTCACGATAAATAAGGGGCATTCTAGCCGGGTCGGAAAGCACAATTTCACCAAAACCTGCCAGGTGAGGGTGTTCCATGAAAAAGCGCCCCACCAAATCATTCTGGTTTCCCAGACCGGCGCTGACCTGTTGATTGGAGAGCAACAGCATGCGGGCATTCTCCAGCCCACCGGTGGCCAGGACAAAATAGCGGGCCTTTACCTTGTGGCGTAGCCCATTCAAGGTGCGGATATCCAGTTGCTCTACAATTTTCCCTTCGCTGCCAGCGGCGATATTGACCACATTGGCATGGAGCAATACGCGAATGTTGCCGCCATCGCGCAAGTCTTGTTCATAGCGGGTGCCAAATCGCGTGGGAGGGCTGAACTGTACAAATTGCCGGCGCAGACGGCCGGTGGCAAGTTCCGGCAGGGCTTCACCGGTTGCCTCGCTCCAGAAATCCACCTGGTCGAACTGGTCCGAGCCCAGTTCCACCAGTTTACCTGCGGGTCCGTAGTAGGGCAGCAATTCATCACGACTGAAGGGCCAGCCACTGTTGGGTACCCATTCACGCATTTCAAAGTCGATGGGATCCAATGGTCGGCAATAGCCACCCCAGTGGTTGGTGCTGCCACCAAAGTGGCGCAGACGGGTCGCTCGGGTGTTATAGGGGATGCCGGTATTTTCACCTTCGTACAGCGACTGGTTTTCGGCATCATGTTCGCGTCCACCTGCTTCCACAATACATACCGATACTGAGCTGCCGGCGAAACTTCGTGCCAGGGTGATACCTGCGGCCCCTCCGCCGATGATGGCCAGATCCGCTTCGAAGGTGGTATTGCCGGGTTGGCTGCGTGTGTCAATGAACATAATACTCTCACTACCCTGTTGCGCATTCCTGTGCGCTGATTCTTATAGTTTGCTGTGGTGGTCCATCGTGTGGGCCAGCCCATACTGTACCCTCCCGGGGGTCTGTATGGAAAGGGTCTGACGCAAGGTTTCTCCTGATGCCGCCAGGGACGCATCTACAGCGGGTGAAAAATAAGGTATAAAGGGCACTTAGAGGAGCGATGATCAGGTCAATGGGCAAGAAAAGCAGATACAATCGCATGGCCAGTGCCTCCCATCGGCATCTGGAGAATTTCCGCCTTCGAATTTCCCGTCCCGATGCCATACTCCAGCTATCCGTGCTTGGCTTGCTGGCGGGTTTGCTTGCCGGGGTCACCATCATCGCCCTGCGTCTGCTGGTGGAATATGCGCAATTGAATCTATTGCCCATGACTGTGGCGGAGCACTATGAATCCCTGTCTTCCGCTTGGCGGGTAGGTCTGGCGCTGGGGGGCGGTTTGCTGGTGGGGGTGATGTATCGCTTTATCCCCGAAGGGGCCCAGTATGTGGGGATAGGTCATGTCCTGGAGCGTATGGCGTATTACCAGGGCCGCTTGACCTGGCGCAATGCGGTGGTGCAATTCATCGGCGGTGCCATCAGCATGATTTCCGGGCACTCCGTGGGGCGCGAAGGTCCCAGTGCCCATCTGGGAGCGGCCAGCAGCAATATTCCCGCCCAGGCTTTGGGCCTGCCCCACAATAGTCTGCGGGTATTGGCCGCCTGTGGCGCGGCCGCGGGGATAGCCGCTTCTTTCAATACGCCCCTGGCAGGGGCTGCCTTTGCCATGGAAGTACTGCTGATGGAGTACTCGGTGGCGGGTTTCGCCCCGGTGATTCTCGCCACGGTCAGCGCCACCGCGCTCACCCAGTGGGTGTTTGGCACCGATCTGGCCTACAACGTACCCAGTCTGACGCCCGGCCACCTAGCGGAGTTGCCCTATATCCTCCTCTGCGGGTTGGGCATCGGGCTGCTTGCGGAAGTTTTCAATGGCGCCTTTGAGTGGTTTTCCAGGCAGGCAAAACGCTGGCCACTCTGGTTGCGCCCCATGTTGGGTGGTTGCATTGTCGCCCTCTGCGGCCTGTTGGTACCACAGGTAATGGGAATGGGGGATGACACGGTCAATGAAATAATACTGGGTGAGGTGGCCATCGGCATGCTGTTGCTGGTACTGGTGGTGAAGATCATTGCCAGTGCCGGTGGCATCGGGCTTGGTTTGCCGGGAGGCATCATCGGCCCCATTCTGTTTGTGGGGGCGGCAGGAGGGGGCTTGTTGGGAGCCGTGGGCGTTTCTCTGGGGATCACACAGCCTGAATCGCTGGGGATGTATGCCCTGATCGGCATGGGGGCCATGATGGCCGGCAGCCTGCAGGCTCCACTCGCAGGCTTGATTGCCATATTGGAAATGACGGGTGAGCCGAATTTTATTTTACCCGGCATGCTGGCTGTGGTGGCGGCCACCATCAGTGCCGGTCGGGGGGCAAACCGGGAATCCATTTTTCACCGCTTGCTGCGTGCCAGGGGTCTGGATTTCCGCAACGACCCGGTGACCCAGTCTCTGCGGCGCATGGGGGTGGCGAGTGTCATGAACCGCAGAGTGGAAGTGCTCAATCAGCATGTGGCACGTGAGGCTGTGGACCGCGCCATCGCCAAAGAGCCGGTGTGGATTCTGGTGCGCGAACCCAATCAGGTGGAAGAGCTGTTGGCGGCTGTAGATCTGGTGCGCGCCCGCGCGGAGCAGCCGGATGTCGAGGAATTCGACTTGCTGGCGATCCCCGGTAAACGCCTGGAAACCACCGCCATCGATATGCGGGCCAGCTTGCAGGAAGCGGCGGATAAAATTCAACAGACCGCTGCCGATGCCGTATATGTGACCAGTCAGAGTGTTCCCGGAATCAAACAGGTCTACGGTGTGTTGACGCAGGAAGACATTTCCCGCAGTTATCGCACTGGCTGATCTTGCCAATCTTTTCCCGGCTCCGTAGTATCCCATGATAAGGGCACAGGAAGTGTCGGAATAATAAGGCACAGGTGAAGTCCGTAACCCATGCGGATTACCGCCTGTTCGATCCACCTGAGGAAGAGAAGCGCTACTCCTGCACAGCCAGGGTTGTTTCCCATGACGGGCCCAGATAATCCGGGCTGAGCCACGATGCAAGCCAGGGAATTAT